>JAICMB010000248.1 GCA_025929455.1 Bryobacteraceae bacterium
CCTTTTGCAAGCCGGCCACCAGTTCGCCGAGCGGCTTCTTCTCTTCCGCCATCACGTTCGCCAATAAAAGCGAATTCAGGATTCCATCGCGCTCTGGTAAATAGCGCGAGTACCCAATTCCGCCGGACTCTTCACCGCCGATGACAATTTCGCGGTCCATCATGAGGTCGGCAATGTGCTTGAATCCGATCGGGCACTCGTTCAGCTTTCGTCCGTGGCGCGCGGCAATCCGGTCGAGCATTCGCGTAGTGTTGAACGCGCGCACAACTTCTCCCGGCCATTGCTTGCGCCGCAGCAGCCAGTCGAGCAGGACGGAAAAAATCTTGTGCGAATCGACGAAGCTGCCGTCATAGCGGTCCGAGGAGTCGTCGATGGAGTGGCTCAACGTGTAGGCGAGGCTAAACTGCGATCGTCCAGCGGTCCGGCGAACCGAAACCTGCAGCGCGTTATAGATCGAGTTGGCCTGGTCTTCAAGCGAAGTGATGGAGCCAAAGCCGAAGTACGGGCGGTAGGGATTGGGGTCCGCGCCGCAGGCGACGTTGAAATTGATCGCCGCTTGACCCGTTGGCGCGACACCGTTTACCGCACCGTTGTTGCAGTCGTTGGCGGTCATCGGCTGGCCCGGTGCATAGGGATTTTGGGACGCCGAGACCGGGAGGATCTGGTTGACGTCCCGCTGCAGAGTGAGATGCGTGCCTTTCGTTCCGACGTACGAAACGGTGCTGACCGTATTCCAGGGCAACTGGTTCTGTATATCGAAATGCCACTGCTGCATGTAGGGCCAGAGCACCTGCGATGGAATGCGGTTCGGGGTGAGCGGTGGATACGAAGCGACGCCGCCGCCGCCGATATTCGTGTACCCGTTGATGTTGTACTGCGTAGCGGTCAATACCAGCGGCGCGCTGCCTTCCAGCGACTCTGTATTGCCCTCGTTGCCGTTCGTCATTTCATAGAACATGCCGTAAGCGGCGCGGATAGCCATTTTGCCGTTGCCGAACGGGTCCCATGCGAATCCGACGCGCGGAGCGGGGTTGAACAGATGCCCGGTCATGCAGCCGGACGGGATTCCGTTCTTTCCGCACTGCACGATGCCGTTAAACGGATCGCCGGTGCCTGGGATCAGACTTCCGGCCGAGCCCGTGACATCGCCGGTCAGGTCGATTTGCGGAGCGTTTGTGACCTTATAGGCTGCCGGGTCGAAGTTATAAGCACGCAGATACTTCTCGCGATACGTTCCGAAGAAGCTGATGCGCAGGCCTAAGTTTAATGTGAGGCGCGGGCTGATGCGCCAGTCGTCCTGGATATACGGCTCAAAGGCCTTGGCGCGATTGTAATACTTAATCCTCGCCGTTGCCTGACTGTAGGACGCGATGTTCCCCATCATAAAATCCGCGAACGAATTGCCGGTACTGTTAGGCGCCGTGTTTGAAAAATTGAGAGTACCTTGCAGCTCGTTGCTGTTATCTTCGTTTTTCTGTCGTGCCGCAAAATAAAATCCCATGAACAGATTGTGGCCGCCGATGTTTTTCGACAACGTGTCCCGGTACGTATAAGTGGGGTTCGCGTTATTCCACGGAAAATAACCAGAATCTACACCGAAATCGCCGCCGTAGGCCGAGTTGCAACACATATCGATCGCCGGAAGCAAACCGCCGAAGCCATTATTGAAAATCCCCGTCATTGTCATCGAGGATGGCCGCGCAACATTACCGATCGCATTTAGAAAAATGTGATCGGTCGTGTAGCTGAACACAAATTCGTTTAGCATCGTCGGAGAGATGCTGTTGGTCATGTGTGCCACCAGGCTTACACCCGGGCCGACGAAGCTCGTCTGCACGGTCGGAAAACTCGACGTTCCGCCCCACAATGCCGTCGGCACTACCGTGTTCCACGAATCGTGAATAAAGCGGAAAAACACGCGGTTGTTGTCGTTGATGTTCTGATCGACGCGGATTAACTCTTCGCGCCAGTTGGTGGGCGTAGACGGCGCCGCATTGTAGAACGATGCCGCTCCGCTCCCGGCATTCGGCTCCGGAATCAGCGCGTTCATGATTGTCTGTGCATTGGGGTCAATCGGCACAGTGTTGTTCGGGAATGGCTCTCCGTTGGCCATATGCGGGCAGTCGGGACCGGGGCACACGTCGGAGAAGTTGCCGCTGCGTTGCTGTAATGATGGCAACTGCTGATGGAATACTTGGCCCGGAACCCGGTCCCGGCGCCACTCTTCACTCCAGAAGAAGAACGTCTTGTCCTTGCTCTTGTTGTAAAGGCGCGGGATGAAAACCGGGCCGCCGATCGTGTAGCCAAAGTCATTTTTCTTGTATGATGGGGTGCTGTCTTCGAAGAAGTTGCGCGCGTTAAAGGCGTCGTTTCGCACAAACTCGAACGCGTCGCCATGGAAATCGCGCGTGCCGGATTTCGTTACGGCTTCGACGGTGCCGGAGCCGTTGCGGCCATACTGTGCGCCATAGTTGGACGTCAGGACGCGTACTTCCGCGATAGCGTCGACGTTAGGGTAGACGTTCAGCGTGGAATTGCTGCCGTTGTCCATGTTGTCTCCGCCGTCGACTTCCCAGTTGTTATACTCGGTGCGCCCGCCGTTAAAACTCATGGCGACATTGCCGTATACACCGACGGTACCCTCGTCCTGTCCCGTCTGATTGCTCACGCCGGGAACAAGACTGACTAACTGCGTGAAGTTTCGTCCGTTGAGAACGAGCTGATTGATTTGTTTCGTCGTGACGGTGCCGGCAAGTTCGGAGGTATCTGTCTCGACCTGCGCGACACCTTCGCCGGCGACCGTAATCGAGGTCGTGATATTGCCGACCGTGAGCGCCGCATCGACCCTGGCCTTCTGAGCCACGCGCAAAATAATACCGTTCGCGTCGAAGCGTTTGAATCCTTGTGCAGTGACGGAGAGATTGTAAGCCGCAGCGGGCAAACCGGAGATCAAGTAATCGCCCGACCCGTTCGTGTTGGTCTTGCGAACCGCTCCGGTCGCCGGATTTGTAACCGTGACTTCTGCGTTTGGAATTACGGCACCGGTGTTGTCGCGCACCGTGCCGCTGAGAGCACCTGTGTCCTGGCCGTAAGCAGTTAGCATGCCCGCGGCCAATAAAAGCGCAGCGAGTTTTACTCGCGCATGAAACATATAGTTCCCCCCAAAAGCGCCGCCCGGATAATTCCGGCGATGCAGCGCAAGCAGTGCGCGAGCCGCTGTTCCCTGTGCGAGACTACCGTAGCGGCGGACTCGCGTTAGTTGCAATGATATACCCGCTTTGCGACGTCATCAAGCGGGTGCTTGGAACAGCGGGTGCTTGGAACGGTCGGCCAAACCCTTCGCACACGGACATGGACAAGGAGAGGCCTCAGATGCTGCACTTGCCGGACGCTTACGTCCAGATCCTCGGCCGGCCGACAATGCCGAAGAAAACCAAAAAGAAATTGATTACGCAGCGCTAGGCTGAGGCAACGCTGGGTCGGCTCTGACGAATTACGGAACCTTGCCCTCCGAACCACGTATAAAGAATGAGTCACCATGGATGCCATCCTTCGCGACCTCCGCTATGCGCTTCGCAACCTGCGGCAAGGCAGTGCCTCTTTCACAATCACGGCCGTTGTCGCGCTCGCGCTCGGTATCGGTGCGAATACCGCCATTTTCTCGCTCGTCAACACTGTCCTACTGCGCGAACCTCCGTTTCCTCAGGCCGGCCGCATCGTGCTCCTCGAAACCAAGAGCCCGCAGGGCAGCTTCCCAGGCGCGTCCCCCGCAAAATTTGCGCACTGGGCGCAACAGACCGGCATCCTTCAGGACGTAGCGGCGTTTAATAACGGCGTTGTCAATTGGACCGCGGGCGACACACCCCGCCAGCTTCGTTCCGAGCGCGTCAGTTCCGCCTATTTCCCGCTGTTCGGCGTCGCCGTCATTCGCGGCCGCGCCTTTAACGCGCAGGAAGACAGGCCCGGCGCAACACCCGTTGTTGTCATCGGCGAGGGTGTTTGGCGGACGCAATTCGGCGGCGACCCTAACATCCTCGGCCGCACCATGAACCTGGAAGGCGCGCCGCATGTAATCACCGGCGTCGTGTCTTCGCGCTTCGACTTTCAAGACTTCGGCCCGCAGCCGGAGGTCTGGCTGCCGTTTCAGCTCGACCCCAATACGCGCGATCAGGGCCACTACTTTCTCGCGGCCGGCCGCTTGAAACCCGGCATCTCGCTCCAACAGGCCAAGGCGCGTCTCGACGCCTCCGCCGCCGTCTACAGGCACAAGTTTCCTGACGGCTTGGAAGCCAAAGACAGCTTCGATGCCGCCACGCTGAAAGACTCGCTGGTCTCCAACGCGCGCCAATCTATCTGGATCCTTGCGGCTGCCGTGGCCTTCGTGCTCCTCATCGCCTGCGCCAATGTTGCGAACCTGCTGCTCGCACGCGCTGAAGTCCGCCGCCGCGAGCTCGCCATCCGCGCCGCGCTCGGCGCCGGCCGCCTGCGCATCGTGCGCCAGCTCCTTGCGGAAAGCGCACTGCTCGCCATCGCCGGGGCCGCACTGGGACTCGTGCTCGGCATGGTTGGCATTCGCGCGCTGCTTTCGGTTAATACCGCTGGGCTGCCGCGCGTCGGCGAAGATGGCGCGATGGTATCGCTCGACTGGCGCGTGCTCGGGTTCACGGTTCTGCTGGCGCTTGTTACCACACTGATCTTCGGTCTCGCACCCGCGTGGCATGCTGCGCGCGTCGACCTCATGACGCGCATCAAGGAGAGCACCAGCCGTTCCGGCAGCGGTTTCCGGCAGAACCGCGCGCGCTCATTTCTTGTCGTCACCGAAGTCGCGCTCGCTCTGGTGCTGCTCGTGGGAGCGGGCCTGCTCATCCGTACCGCGGCCGCCATCTATGCCGTCAATCCCGGCTTTGACGTGCACAACGTGCTCACTATGCACATGTCGCTCTCGGGAAAGAAAATCGCCAGTAGCGCCGAACTCGAGCGGCTCATCCAGCAAGGTAGCGAGCGCCTCGATGCCATCCCCGGCGTGGAGCGCGCTACCGCGTCCTGTTGCGTCCCGCTCGAAGGCGGGTACGGACTGCCATTCAAAATTATCGGCCGTCCGCTGAAGAACGGACCATTTCACGGCGGTGGCGGCTGGAAGACCGTCTCCCCCGGTTACTTCGAAGCCTTCCGCATCCGCGTGCTGCGCGGCCGCACCTTCAACGAGCGCGACAATCACGCCGGACCGCCGGTGGCGATCATCAATGAAGCGATGGCGAAGCGCTTCTGGCCTAAAGGCGACCCGCTGCAGGACCGCATTCTCATTGGCAAGGGCGTCATGCCGCAACTCGACTCCGAGCCGCCGCGCCAGATCATTGGCGTGGTTGCCGATCAGCGCGACAACGGACTGAGCCGCGAGCCAGGCCCCGAAATGTATATTCCCAACGGCCAAGCAACCGACGGGATTCAGGCCCTCAATATACGGCTCCGCCCGCTCGCCTGGATCGTGCGCACGCACGGAGAACCGATGAAACTGCGTGGCGCCATTGAGGAGCAATTGCGCGAGGTGACCGGCCTTCCTGTTACCGACGTCCGCTCCATGGGTGAAGTCGTGGTGCGCTCGGTCTCGCGCGAGCGCTTCCAAATGCTCCTCATGAGTGTGTTCAGCGGCGTCGCGCTGCTGCTGGCCGCGATCGGCATCTACGGCTTGATGGCGTATTCGGTGGAGCAGC
>JAICMB010000358.1 GCA_025929455.1 Bryobacteraceae bacterium
AAAGAGATGCGCGCGTCGGTGCAAAATCCCGCCGCCAGCCTGGTCGCGGTTGCGATCGGTCCGCGCTAAGCGATAACCGAATGTTCAGAGGAGGGGGCCTCCCGGTCCCCTCTTTTTTTTGCGTACCCGCGTCCGCTTCCGACAGCGGGTGAAATTGCCATTGCGCGGCCGAGTCTCACTTGCATGGAGCGAGACATCAATCGCCGCGAAGTAATCGCCGGTCTGGCCGCCATGGGCTTGCAAAGTCAAGCACGGGCCGCCGGGCAGGGCGTCCCGCAACGCGACCTGGGCGCGACCGGCGTGAAAGTTTCCATGGTCGGTTTGGGCGGCGCCCATATCGGCAAGCCGAAGCTCGACGAAAACGAAGCCATCCATATCATCCGCGACGCCATCGACAATGGCGTCAATTTCATGGACAATTCCTGGGATTATAACGGCGGCCAGAGCGAGATCCGCATGGGCAAAGCGGTGCGCGACGGCTATCGCGAGCGCGTGTTCCTTATGACGAAGGTGGACGGCCGCACGAAACAGGAAGCCGCCAAACAGATCGACGAATCGTTGCAGCGCCTGCAAACGGACCATGTCGATCTTCTGCAGCATCATGAAGTAATCCGCTACGAAGACCCCGACCGCATCTTCGCTCCCAGCGGTGCCATGGAAGCCTTTCTGGATGCGAAGAAAGCGGGCAAGTTGCGATTCATCGGTTTCACCGGCCACAAGGACCCGCACATCCATCTATACATGCTGGAGGTGGCCGCGAAACACGGCTTCCGGTTCGACACCGTGCAGATGCCGCTGAATCTAATGGACGCGCATTACCGCAGTTTCCAGAAACTGGTCCTGCCGGAGTTGGTGAAACAGAACATCGGCGTGCTGGGAATGAAGAGCATGGGCGACAACGTCATCCTCGAAAGCAAGACCGTGACGCCGGTGGAGTGCCTGCACTACGCGATGAACCTGCCGACGTCGGTAGTGATTACAGGCATCGACAGCCGGGACTTGCTGCAGCAGGCATTGGATGCGGCCCGGTCGTTCCAGCCGCTCACTCAAGCGCAGGTGGACGCGATCCTGAATAAAACGGTGCAGGCCGCGGCTACCGGGCGCTGGGAACTGTTCAAGACAACGGCGCATTTCGACAGCACAGCCCAGCACCCTGAATGGCTCGGAGGCGAATCGCCCCGGACGGAGCAGTTGACTGCGACTTGAACGGCGATCGATGTACATTCCGCTTTTACTCGAATCACGATCCGTGATAGAGTGACATCGGATTACCAGAAAATGGCCCTGAAGAGTAAAAAGAAACAGACGCACACGCAATCAACCAGTTCGCGCAGGGCAAAATTCCAGGCGGACGTTGCTCCGGCGGAAGATCGCACGATCCGGTTGCTCAAACAAGATCTGCAGATAACCAGCAACACCGATTTTCTTTCCGATGCGATCTCGTTGTTTCGATGGGCGGTATCCGAACGGAAACTCGGACACCGTATTCTCAGCGAGAGCACTACGGGAGACCGGCGGGTGTTGGTGTTCCCGCCGTTGGAGCGCGTAGCACCGGATCTGTTGATCCCCCACTTTCAAATCGATTGGACGGAACGCGAACTGCAGAGCCTGGCCGAACTCGCATCGAAGACGGAGCCTGACGCACCTACGGAAGCGCTTATACGCGCTCTCCGGGACTAAGTGCAGGTCATTATCCGCCGCCTGGAAGAACGCGATGAGGTGGCGAATTTTGACTGTGAGGATGAGCCGCTCAACAATTATTTGAAGCGCTACGCCTGGATCAATCAGGCGAGAATGTCGACTGGCGTAACGTATGTAGCCGTTGACGATAGCGCTCCGCGCACCGTTCTCGGGTACTTCACGCTCGCTATGAGCAGCGCCGGGCGCGAAGCATTCCCAAAAAGCTACGCCAGTGGTTTGCCGGCCTGCGCTGTTCCATTGGTACTCTTAGCGCGTCTTGGCGTGGACAAGCGATTCACAGGCAGAGGACTCGGACATGCGCTGATGTCAGAGGCGTTCCGGATCACCTGGCGCGTTGCAGACGAAGTTGGCTGCCGCTGCATGATCACGGACGCGTACCGTGACCGGGTCGACTCGTATGCAAGATATGGATTTGTACCGATAGCGGGGGCACCCGAAGGTGGGCCGCAGCGAATGTTCTTAGATATTCGCACGATCCGGGCGGCGTCGCGGAGATGATCCACTCCTCAATCGCCCGCCGGTACCCGCCAGCGCCCGGTTTCCAGCTCGAAGTTGAAGTTCTCGCCCAGATACACGCGCCGCACCTCGGCATCGTTGCCGAGCGCCTCCGGCTGCCCCGACCGAAATATGCGGCCGTTATTAATGATGTAAGCGCGATCCGTGACGGCCAGCGTCTCCCGCACGTTATGATCGGTCACCAAAATCCCGATCCCGGAATTCTTCAGGTCGAAGATAATCCGCTGCAGCTCTAAAACCTGAATCGGATCTATCCCCGAGAACGGCTCGTCCAACAGTAAAAAGCTCGGCTCGATGACTAGCGACCGCGCAATCTCCACGCGCCGCCGTTCGCCGCCCGAAAGCTGATAGCCTTTGTTGTGCCGCACGGCTTCAAGGCCAAGCTGTGCGATCAGCCGGTTCATGCGATCGCGCCGTTCGCGCCCGCGCAGCGGCAGCGTCTGCAGGATCGCCATCAGGTTGTCTTCCACGCTGAGCTTGCGGAACACCGACGCTTCCTGCGGCAGATAGCTGATGCCCTTGCGCGCTCGCGCGAACATCGCCATGTTCGTGATCTCACTCGATCCGCCCGGATCTTCCAAAAACACTTTCCCGGAATCGGGCGTGATCAGACCGACGATGATATAAAACGACGTCGTCTTCCCCGCCCCATTCGGCCCCAGCAGCCCGACCACTTCGCCCTGCTCCACCCACAGCGACACATTATCGACGACCTTGCGGCCGCGGTAGCTTTTTGAAATTTCGGCGGTTTGAAGCTTGCGCATGAAGGGATGGCAAAGAGCGCGTTACAGGATCTTTAAGTCGCAGGCTACCACCCGCCGGGCGAACCCCGCAATATGACGGCGTCGCTTTTCGCGGCGCGCAGTGGCTCTTGCGCCCACGTAGCCGCTATCCTGAGATGTCGAGGCCCCTTTTGCAACGTATCCTCTTCGCGTTTAAAGCGTTCTTCGTCATTTTGTTCACGGGCAAACTGCCGCCCGATGTCGCCGCCGAGTACGGTTTCATCAAGAAGCCCGTCGCGCCGCCCGCGCCGCCCAAACCCGTGGTGCAGTTTAAGCCCGCCGACGGCGCTCTGCAGATGCTCGGCATCCTGCAGCGCGACGCGCGCCTGGTCGACTTCTTGATGGAAGACATCGCGCCGTATTCCGACGATCAGGTCGGCGCGGCGGTGCGCAGTCTGCACGACCAATGCCGCGAATCGCTCGATCGTTACGTCAAGCTCGCGCCCGTGATCGATAACGTGGAAGGCACTTTTACGAAGCTCGACGGCGCCGATGCCAACACCGTAAAATTGCTCGGCAACGTGCCGGCAAGCGGCCGCGCGCCGGGCGGCATTCTACGCCACAAAGGCTGGCGCGCCGAGCGCGTCGAGTTACCCGCGCTGACACCCGCGCAGAACACCGCCGTGATCGCTCCCGCTGAAATCGAGGTCGAATAGCGTTGGCTCGCGTCATCGGCATCGATCTCGGCACCACCAATTCCGCGCTCGCCTGGGCAGATATCGCGGCCATCTCCGATCCGCACCAGCTTCCGCCGGTGTCGCTGTTCGGCGTCCCGCAACTCGTCAATCCCGGCGAGGTGCGCGATGAGGATCTGCTGCCGTCGTTCTTCTATCTTCCCGGGCCGACTGATTTTCCGGCGGGCACAACGGCGCTGCCGTGGAACGAGTCGCCCGCCGCTGTAGTCGGCGAGCTTGCGCAAAAACGCGGCGTCGAAAATCCCAGCCGTCTGGTATCGTCCGCTAAATCCTGGCTCTCGTATGCCGGCGTCGACCGCACCTCCGCGCTGCTGCCCTTGAATGCGCCCGACGGCGTGCCCAAGCAGTCCCCCGTGGCGGTTTCGCGCGCGTACCTCGAACATCTCCGCAACGCATGGAATTACAAAAACGTGGACGCGCCGTTCGACGAGCAGCAGTTGCTCGTCACCGTGCCGGCGTCGTTCGACGCGGTCGCGCGCGAACTGACGCTCGAAGCCGCCTCGCACGCCGGCTATAAAGACGTCACGCTGCTCGAAGAGCCCCAGGCCGCGTTCTACGCCTGGATCGAGCGCCACCCCGACTGGCGTGAGCGCGTCAACGTCGGCGATCTCATTCTCGTCATCGACATCGGCGGCGGCACCACCGACTTCACGCTGATCGCTGTCACCGAAAGCCGCGGCGAACTGGCGCTCGAACGCATCGCGGTGGGCGAACATATTCTGCTCGGCGGCGACAACATCGACCTTGCGCTGGCGCGATTTGTGGAGCAACAGCTCGCGGCG
>JAICMB010000341.1 GCA_025929455.1 Bryobacteraceae bacterium
CAACTTGAGCATAGCGGTTCTGCTGCTGGTCTTTCTGTGCGCCGCATATTGGTACTGCTGGCGCGTGTTGCCGCAGACCTCCGGCGATATCGCCACGCCGATTGAGCAGCAGGCCACGGTTGCGCGCGATGCGCTCGGCGTGCCGCACATCCGCGCCGCTTCCATCGACGACGCGCTTTTTCTACAGGGCTACGTCACCGCGCAGGACCGACTCTGGCAGATGGACTCGATGCGCCGTCTCGCCGCCGGCGAACTCTCTGAGGTAGCGGGACCCGGCACGCTGGCCCTCGATCGCGAAATGCATCGGCTCCGTATACGTGAACTGGCCGAGCAGTCCTATCGCACGCTGCCGGCGCCGGACCGCGCCGTGCTCGCCGCCTACGCTCGCGGCGTCAACGCGTTCATCGAAACGCATCTCAGCAAGCTGCCGGTGGAATTTACGCTGCTTGGCTATCAGCCGCGGCCGTGGAGCGCCGTCGACAGTGTGCTGATCGGCCTCTACATGTATCGCGATCTTACGACCACTTGGAAAGATGAGTTGCAGAAGGAGACGCTGCTCGCGGCCGGCGGTAACGCCGCCAAGATCGCGGCGCTGTTCCCCAACTGGACCGGCAGCGAGTTTCAGCCTGGCTCCAACTCCTGGGCCATCTCCGGCAAGCACACCGCCAGCGGTAAACCCATTCTCGCCAGCGACCCGCACCTCGATTTCTCCATGCCGTCCACCTGGTATCAGGTGCAGCTCAACGCGCCGGGCCTCGACGTTACTGGCGTCGCGCTGCCCGGCGTGCCTTGCGTCATCATCGGCCACAACGACCGCATCGCATGGGGCATGACCAACCTGCACTTCGACGTGCAGGACCTCTATGCCGAAAAGCTCGATCCCAAAACCGGCCGCTATCTATTTCACGGCCAGGTGGAGCAGGCGGCGCTCGATCGCGATGTGATCGGCGTACGCGATCAGCGCGGCGAAGTTTTCGAGCAATGGGTCACCCGCCACGGCCCGGTATCGTTTTCGGAAACCGGCACACCGCTGGCGTTACGCTGGGCCGCCGCGGAGCCCGGCTCGTTTCAATTTCCCTTCCTGCAGTTGAACGAAGCGCGCAACTGGCAGGAGTTCAACGCCGCCATCAAGCGTTTCCCAGGGCCCGGCCAGAACTTCACCTACGCCGACGTCGACGGCAACATCGGCTATCACGCCACCGGCATTTTACCCATACGCAAAACCTACGACGGCGACCTCCCCGCCGACGGCGCGTCCGGCAACTACGAATGGGAGGGCTTCATCGCCTTCGAGCAACTGCCCTCCGTGTTCGATCCCCCGTCTGGAATGATCGTTACGGCAAATCAAACCCGTTCCCGCACGAATATGCCTATCGCGTGCATGGCAATTTCGCGCCGCAGTACCGCTCGCGACAAATTCGCGATCTGTTGCGCAGGCATAACGGCTGGAAACCGGCCGACATGCTCGCCATCGAGAAAGACGTCTACTCCGAGTTCTCCGATTACCTCGCGCACCGCACCGTCGCGGCGTGCGACCGCGTGCACCCGTCCAATGCGCAGGTGAAGAATGCGGTCGAAATTCTGCGGAAGTGGAACGGGCAAATGGACAAGGACGAGTCCGCGCCCGTGATCGCGTCGCTGTTATATCAGGAGGTCCGCAAAGCCGTCGGTACTTCCGCGTCGCACGCGGGAGATAACTGGTCAATTCAGATGTCGCCGGCGATCGTCGAAACCGTCCTGCGTTCCGGGGGTACGGGCTGGTTCAAAGACACCGACGCCGTACTGGCGCGCTCTCTCGAAAGGGCGATCGACGCCGGCGTCGATCTGCAAGGCGGCAACCTTGCGCGCTGGCGCTACGGGAAATACAACGAGCTGACCATCAAGAACCCCATCGGCAGTCAAATTCCCGTGGTCGGGAAATACTTCAATATTGGCCCGGTGTGGATGAGCGGGTCGAGCACCACCGTCAAGCAAACCACGAAATCGCTCGGTCCATCGATGCGCTTTGTCGCCGACCTGTCCGACTGGGACAAATCGCTGAACAACATCACGACGGGCGAGTCGGGTCAGTTCCTGTCACGTCACTATAAGGACCAGTGGGATGCGTACTACGTGGCGCGGAGTTATCCGATGCAGTTCGCGCATGTGGACGCGAAAGACACACTGGTATTTCGGCCAGAGTAAACGTGCCGTCGGAGTGTAGCCGGTAGCGCCTGCCGCGCCACACGATGGTGCTGCCGAAAAAACCGGCCACCCAAAACGCGAACGCGAGCAGGTCTTGCGCAAACAGCCGCGCCCAGTTGACGCGCATGTGCAGAATGGTGCGCGCGGGGCGCGCCGCGGACAGCGTCCGCAGCACGATCGCGCATACCGCCAGCGGCCACCAGCCTGGCTCTACTATGAGCAGTGCGATCGCGAGCGGCAGCGGGTTGGTGAACAACTGGCCGCAGTACCCGGCCGGGCGCGATCGCCGCGTACTGCGCGCCCACCGCAAACGGTGCGCCGCATTCACGCGCCAGGGCTCGTCGCCTATACGATGTTCCACCACGTTGCGCGACAGCGCTACGCCGTAGCCCGCGTCGGCCGCCGTTTGCCCGAGCACGAAATCCTCGGCAAGGTAATCTTTGAAGCGGTCCATCCCGCCGAGCGACTCGATGGCGTGTTTGCGTGCGACGATGGTCGGGCCCACCGCGAAGCGCACGCCCTCCATCATGCGCGCCACCAGCAGTCCCGCGAGGAACTCGGTGTTCATGCCCTCGGCTTCGAGCGCCGACCACGCGCCCGGACCGCCGATCGCGCGATAGGGACACGTCGCCAGATGCAGATTGCGGTCCGCAAATTCCGCCGCCGCGCGTGCCGCAAACTCGCGGTCCACGCGGATGTCGCTGTCGCTCAGGATGACGAGGTCGTATCGCGCGGCGTCGAGCATTCGCGCCAGCGCGAACACCTTGGCGTTGGCATACGGCGGCTCACCCGTGATCAGTAGTTTGGCGCGGATGCGCGGGTAGTGCCGCCGCAGCCTGTTCACGACTTCAACCGCGGGATCGAATTGACTGCGTACCGCGAAGATCAGCTCGAAGGCAGGGTGCGACTGCCCGAAAAAGCTGCGGAGATTCTCTTCGAGACCGTCATCGCATCCGGCGAGCGGTTTCAATATACTCAGCGGTTCCGGGCTCTCGCCCGCGTGAGGTAACGGTTGTGCGAGATACTCGCGCATGGCGAGCAGCACCAGTAAGCAGTAGACCAGCGAGCCCGTGAGAATGCAGGCGAGCACCGCGGCGGCGATGCTCATGGGCGCTTACTCAGCGGGAGCCTTCGTTTCGATAAGACGCGCGATGTCCGCGATGAAATCGCCCACGCGCTTGCTGCCCTGGTCGCCATGTTTGCGGTTGCGCACCGAAACGCTGTCGTTCTCGGCCTCGCGGTCGCCTACGACAAGCATGTACGGCACCTTTTGTAACTGCGCCTCGCGAATCTTAAGATTCACTTTCTCCTTGCGGTCGTCCACGTGTACGCGCAGGTTGGCGTCCTCCAGCCGTTTCGCCACGTTGCGCGCATACTCGATATGCCGGTCCGTGATCGGAAGCACCACGGCCTGCACCGGCGCGAGCCATACCGGGAACGCGCCCGCATAATGCTCCAGTAGAATGCCGAAGAAGCGCTCCACCGAGCCGTACAGCGCGCGATGCACCATTAGCGGCTGATGCTTCTTGCCGTCTTCGGCGACGTATTCGAGACCGAAACGCTGCGGCAGATTGAAATCAAACTGCACGGTCGAAAGCTGCCACATGCGTCCGATCGCGTCCACCAGTTTGACGTCGATCTTCGGCCCGTAGAACGCGGCTTCATCCGGCATTACGGGCGCGGTCATGTTCAGACGTGCGATCGCTTTCTGCAGCGCGCCCTCGGCCAGTTCCCATTGCTCTTTCGAGCCCGCATATTTGCCGCTCGCACCGCCGTCCCAGGTCGAAATCTCCGCCTGGTAGCTTTCAAAGCCGTAGGTCTTAAGCGTATCGATCGCAAACTGTAAACAGTTCACGATCTCGTCTTCGATCTGCTCCGGCGTGCAGAAGATGTGCGCGTCATCCTGCGTGAAGCCGCGCACGCGCAGCAGACCGTGCATCACGCCGGAGCGCTCATAGCGGTACACCGTGCCCAGCTCGCCCAGCCGCACCGGCAGATCGCGGTAGCTGTGCAGCTTGTTCTTATAAATCAGAATGTGCCCGGGACAGTTCATGGGCTTGAGCTGATACTCGGCGTCGTCCAGCTCCATGCGCGAGAACATGTTCTCGGAGTAGAAATTCGCGTGGCCCGAAATCTTCCACAGGTCGTGCCGCATCACGTGCGGCGTGTAGACCAGCGCGTAGCCGCGCGCCAGATACTGGTCGCGCATCCAGTCTTCGAGGATTTTGCGCACGCGCCCGCCCTTCGGCAGCCAGAAAATCAGCCCCGGTCCCGCGACGTCGCTGATCGTGAACAGCTCCAGCTCCTGCCCCAGCTTCCGGTGATCGCGCTTCTTCGCTTCTTCGAGCTTTTCGAGATACTCGGCGAGTTCCTTGCGATTGAAGAACGCGGTGCCATAGATGCGCTGCAGGCGCGCG
>JAICMB010000758.1 GCA_025929455.1 Bryobacteraceae bacterium
CGAGTTTGCGCGCGAGCGCGATCAGGAACTCGCGCTCTTTCTCGATCTCGATGTGGACGCCGCGCGAGAATGGTTTGAGCGCGCGGTGGATTGCTGCGCGTATCTGGCGTGGAGCATGACGCAGCGCGGCGCGCGCGTCTCCTTCTACTCGCAGGACGCCGCGCTGCGTGTTCCTGACGAAACGGACGTCTATACTATCCTGAAGTATCTGGCGGTGGTCTCCCGCGAGCCGGTGCGATCACTCCCCGTGATTCATGACCGCAACGCGTTCCACGTGCTGTTCTCAGCTTCCGGCAGTCGTCTGCAGGAGTCGGGCTGGGATATCGAAGCGCCCAACGTACGTGTTTTCGGCGCTGATGATCCTTTGCTGCGCGATAAGCGCGGGCGCGCAGACACCGCCCGCTGAACCGCAAGCACAGCCGCCCGCCCCGCCGCCGTCGAAGACACAACCGAAGATCGAACCGCTGAAGCAGAGCATCACCGTGACAGAGCGCATCTCAACTGAAGCGCCCGCCGCGATCACGGTGCTCGATCGTACGGCCATCGAGCAGCAGGCCGGCGTGAACATCGACGACCGCCTGCGTTCGGTGCCGGGATTCACGCTGTTCCGCCGCACGTCGAGTTTGGTTGCAAATCCAACCACGCAGGGTGTTTCGCTACGCGGCATCGGGTCCTCGGGCGCCAGCCGTACGCTGCTGCTGTGGGACGGCATCCCGGAAAACGATCCGTTTGGCGGCTGGGTTTATTGGGACCGTTTCGCGCCGCAGGAACTTGAACGCATCGAGGTCTCGCGCGGCGCTTCCACCAGCGTATTCGGCGATTTGGCGTTGGGCGGCGCTATCGGACTGTTCTCCATCCCGGCGCGCGCGGGCCATTACGAAGTCGATTACGATGGCGGCAATCTTGGCACCCACGAACTTGGCGTGGGCGGCTCGAACGTGTGGCGGTGGTTTGCGGTGTCGGGCTTTGTGCGCGCGTTTACCACGGATGGCTTTTACATCGTCCCCGACGACCTGCGCGGATCCGTGGACCGTCGTGCATCCGAGAAGTTCACTGCGGGAAACGTGCGGTTCGATTTTCTGGGCGCGACTCAGCAGCTTTTCATCCGCACCGACATCCTCGCCGAACATCGCGAAAACGGAACGGCGGCGCAGGTGAATTCGACCGGGCTCGGCTCCATCGCCGGAAACTACTCGCGCCAGTTCGGCAGCAGCGACGAATTATCGGTGCTCGGCTTTCACACCCAGGAAGGTTTTCACGCGGTGTTCTCGGCAATCGGGGCGGGTCGAAATTTCGAGCGCGTGACATACCGTCAATACGTGCCATCGCACGGCGAGGGCGGTGCGGCCATGTGGAGCCATCGCGCGCATGCGTGGCATTTGATTGCCGGCGCGGACGTCAACCATACGGAAGGCGTCAGCACAGACCGGCTGGTGCCGTCTGGGGTGCGCACCGGCGGCGGAGCCAAGACTGAACATGGTGTGTTTGCGCAAGCGGAAGCGACGCTGGGGATATTGCAGCTATTCGCCGGCGGCCGGTATCAGGTCGGCAGCATGTATCCCAGTGCGGGATTCGCGGTCGGGAAGCACCGCTTTCGTGCACGCGGGTCGGTGTACCGCGCTTTTCGCGCCCCGACCTTGAACGAGCTCTACCGCGAATTTCGCGTCGGCAACGCGGATACGCTCGCCAATCCCGCGCTGCAGCCCGAGACGCTGTTTGGGTCGGAAATTGGCTTCGATTATTTCGGCGAGGCGACGCACGCAAGCCTGACGTTTTACCGCAACGATCTGACCAATCTCATCAGTAACGTCACGCTCAGCTCAACGCCGAGCGCGATCATTCGCCAGCGGCAAAACGCCGCGAGCTCGCTCGCGCGCGGCATCGAGTTCAACGTGAAGCGCGGCTTCGGTCCGGTACGCGCGGAAGTTGCGTACCTGTATGCGGATTCGACGTACAGCACCGGCGCGCGTTTACCGCAGGTGCCGCGTAATCAGGCGACGGCGATGCTTTCATACGCGCATGGCG
>JAICMB010000529.1 GCA_025929455.1 Bryobacteraceae bacterium
AATATCGACGCGGCGGGACGCGACGTACAGGCGGCCATCAACGCGGCGCGCGGGAACCTGCCCGCGAACTTGCCGAACAATCCGCGCTACCGCAAAGTGAATCCCGCCGACGCGCCGATCCTCATTCTCACGGTGACCTCGGACACGGCGACACAGGCGCAGATGTACGACGAAGCGTCGTCGATTTTCGCGCAACGCCTCTCGCAACTACAGGGCGTAGGACAGGTGCTGGTGGGCGGCAGTTCGCTGCCCGCGGTGCGTGTCGAGTTGAACCCGGATGTCGTCAGTCATTACGGCATTGGACTGGACCAGATCGCGAGCGTGCTCACCAACGCCAACGCGCTGCGGCCCAAGGGCCAGCTGTCGAACGGGCAGCAGGCGATCGAGCTGCGCACCAGCGACCAGTTGCTGAAAGCGTCAGAATACATTCCGCTGATCGTCTCGTATCACAACGGCGCGCCGATCCGGTTGGGCGATCTGGGCAACGTAGTGGACTCAGTCGAAGACATCCGCAACGCGGGGCTCGCGAACGGCAAGCCCGCGGTGCTGGTGATCATTTTCCGGCAGCCGGGCGCGAACATTATCGATACAGTGGATCGCGTGCGCGCGGTGATGCCGCAATTGCAGGCTTCGATTCCGGCGGCGATGCATCTGGCGGTCGCGATGGACCGCACCACAACGATCCGCGCTTCGGTTCACGACGTGGAATATACGCTGATGGTTTCGATCGCACTGGTCGTGCTCGTTGTGTTCGCGTTTCTGCGCAACGGCTGGGCGACGTTCATTCCGAGCGTCGCGGTGCCGCTATCGCTGTTAGGTACGTTCGCGATGATGTACCTGCTTGGCTACAGCCTGGACAATCTCTCCCTGATGGCATTGACCATCTCGACGGGCTTCGTAGTCGACGACGCCATCGTTGTGATCGAAAACATCGCGCGATACCTGGAGCAGGGAGTCAGGCCGTTTGAAGCGGCTATCCGCGGCTCCGCCGAGATCGGGTTCACGGTCGTTTCGATGAGCACCTCTCTCATCGCGGTGTTCATTCCTATTTTGCTGATGGGCGGCATCGTCGGGCGGTTGTTCCGTGAATTCGCCGTGGTGTTGTCGATCGCCATTGTCATGTCTATGGTGATTTCGCTCACGACCACCCCCATGCTGTCAGCGCGGTTCCTCGTGCATGATGAAGGTCATCATGGGCGGCTGTACCGCGCGAGCGAGCGTGTGTTTCAGTGGGGGCTCAGCACCTATGGCGTGATTCTGCGCAGGGTGCTGCGGCATCCGGTGCTCACGATGCTGGTTATGGCGGCAACGATCGCCGTCAGCGTGTATCTGTACGCGGTGGTGCCCAAGGGCTTCTTTCCCGAGCAGGACACCGGACGCATGATGGGCCTGGTGCAAGCGCGGCAGAACATTTCGTTCCAGGCGATGCGCGACAAGCTGGAGCGCTTCGTTGCGATCGTGCGTGCCGATCCGGCGGTGGACAACGTCGTCGCGTTCACGGGCGGCGGAGGCGGGCTCAACACCGCACGCATGTTCATCGCGCTGAAGGACCTGAACGTTCGCAAAGTAGGCGTCCAGCAGGTGATCGCGCGGATTCGCGCCAAGAGCGGTAACGTACCGGGCGCGATGTTGCTGCTGCAGCCCGTGCAGGATATTCGCGTGGGTGGACGTTCGAGCGGGGCGGAATACCAGTTCACGTTGCAGAGCCAGAGCCTGAGCGACCTGAACTACTGGGAGCCGCGTGTGCTCGCGAAGCTGCAAAAGATTCCGCAGCTTACGGACGTAAATAGCGATCAGCAGAATCGGGGGCTCGAAGCGGATCTGAAGATTAACCGCGATACCGCGGCCCGGTTCGGCTTGACCGCGCAGCAGATCGACAGCGCGTTGTACGGCGCCTTTGGGCAACGGCCGGTGTCCACCATGTACACCGAAATTAATCAATACCACGTGGTCATGGAAGTAGCGCCGCAGTACTGGCAATCGCCGGCGACCTTCCGCAACATGTACGTGCACGCGAACCCTTCCCCGACGGGGATTTTGAATACCGGCGCGGCTATACAAGGGCCGAACGGTTCCAACGCCACCTTGGGTACGGTTTCAACGGTTGCGTCGACGACCAACGGACAGGTGAGCGTGGGAACTCCCAGCGGTCCGACTACCCCGACGGCCGGCGCGCCGCTCGCGGCGGGCAACCAGACGCCGACCTCGGCGCCGAGCATAAACGGCGCGACCGTAACCGCATCGCCCCTGAACGCCGGAACCGCCGCATTCGCAGCGACAGCGCCAACTACGTTGCAGAGCACGAGTATGGCACGCGCTTCGACCTCCGCAGTTGCGGGGAACGCGCCGAACGTCCCTGCCGCTCCCGCACAGCACTCCGGCGCGGTGATCACGCCGTCGTCGCAGACTGCATCGCAAGTTCCGCTGTCTTCCTTCGCGCGCTTCGACACCACGTCGACGCCGCTGGCGGTCAATCACGAGGGGCAGTTTCCGTCATCGACGATTTCGTTCAATCTGGCGCCGGGCGTTTCGCTCGGACAGGCGGTGGACTTAATCGACGCGGCGGAGGAGCAGTTGGGCGTGCCGGCAACGGTATTAAAGAAATTTTCGGGGACGGCGGAGGCGTTTCAGGCATCGCTGGCGAATGAGCCCGTGCTGATTGCGACGGCGCTGATTGCCGTGTACATCGTGCTCGGCATTTTGTACGAGAGCCTGATACATCCCATCACGATTCTTTCCACGCTGCCGTCGGCGGGCGTAGGCGCGCTGTTGGCGCTGTTGATCACGCGCACGGAGCTGAGCGTCATCGCGCTGATCGGGATCATCCTGCTGATCGGCATCGTGAAGAAGAACGCGATCATGATGATCGATTTCGCGCTGATCGCCGAGCGAAAGGAGGGCAAGAATTCGCGCGACGCGATTTACGAGGCGTGCATGTTGCGGTTCCGGCCGATCATGATGACCACGCTTGCGGCGATGTTCGGCGCGCTGCCGCTGGCGGTGGGCACGGGTACGGGCGCGGAGTTGCGCAGGCCGCTGGGCATCGCGATTGTCGGCGGCCTGATCGTCAGCCAGATGCTGACGTTATTTACGACGCCGGTTATTTATCTGGAGATGGACCGGCTGCGCTGGCGCTTTTCGCGGAAAGGCAGGCACGTGCCGGAGCCGCTGCCTTCTCCCGCAGGAGGCGGCGATTGAGTGGCGTACTACTACATCCAAAATTTTTTGCCCGCGCGCGCATGCTTCAT
>JAICMB010000264.1 GCA_025929455.1 Bryobacteraceae bacterium
TCAGCCGCGAGTTATCGAGGCCGTGACTCGTGAGCCAGGAGACTACGTCGACGGCACGCTCCTCGAGAGTGTCATCTTGGCCGCCTTGGCGGCGGCTACGTTGCCGGTGTGACCTTCTACCGCGACCGTCCCAGTCGGAACGCGCGGTGAGCAGCCGTGCGACTTCGGCGAGCACCTGCTCGGAATCGGGCGTAATACGGCATTGGAGGTTTCAAAGTTGATGCCGTAGACGGCGACGGCGCCCGCTCTTTTCCATTTCCTCGCCTACAGCATCGGCGCTGGCCTGCGCTTCTTGCTTCGTCTTTTCGACCTTAACGGCGGTTTGGCTGTAATGTGTCGCTTCGTTGCCGAACAGTGCCGCTACCGAGATCCACTGCGGCCCTTTTCTCATGGTCGTGACGGGATTGCCATTAGAGTCTTTACCAGAGTAGACGGACTGAAAACCCGCACGCCGCAGTGCACCTTCGACAGTGCGAATAACCTGCGGCGGCGATAAGTGAGTGCCCTCGCAACTGTATTCAAGGATTTCCTTCTGGCCCTCGATCTCGCGCATGCCGCCCTTGTTTGTATCGGGGGCGGCGACTTGAACCTCGACGGAATCGAAATCCTTAAGGTCGCAGGACGAGATCATGCATCCGTGCATGCGGGTGACGAGCGTGGAATCTCTACAGCCCGCGGCGTCGGTGCGTCCGTTTTGCGCGACAAGGACGAGGGGAATGATCGCGAGTGCGAGCAGCCGCATACCTCAGTAGTGCGCTGCGCAGGCTGTTGTATCGTCGAAAGTTGATGCGTCGCATTGCGATTTCGTTGCTGATCGCGCTCTCCCCTGCTCTGCTGCTCCGGGCCGATAGTCTGCAGCAGGTCGATCTCTGGGTGCAAGGTGGTGCCGGAGTACACACGTATCGCATTCCGGCGCTCGTTGAGACAAGTAGCGGAACTCTGATCGCCGTGGCAGACGCGCGGCACGACAGCGCGCGCGACCTGCCGGCGCATATTTCGCTGGTAATGCGGCGCAGCCGCGATGGCGGGAGGACGTGGGAGCGGTCGCGCACCCTTGTCGCGGTGAACGAGGGCGGCGTGGGCGATGCCAGTCTGCTGCTGGACCGCAAAACCGGTCGCGTGTGGTGTTTCCATGCTTACGGACCGCCGGGCATCGGCTTCCCCACGGCGCGCCCCGGCGCGACGACCGGACCTGCGGCGTTGCAGGTGCATGCGATGCATTCCGATGACGATGGGGCGACATGGTCTGTGCCGGTCGATATCACGCCACAGATCAAGGACGCTCGGTGGTATGCGATGTTCGCGACCAGCGGCACGCACATCCAGACCTCGAAGGGGCGGTATCTCGTGCCGGTGGTAGTACGCAATGAGAAGAAAATCGTCTCCGCGCACAACGCCTACAGCGACGATGCGGGCGCGACGTGGAAAATCGGACCCGCGATTGGGGCCGGGACGGACGAAAGCCACGCGGTAGAACTCGACGGCGGTGTGATTGTCGAGAACATGCGCGATGGCAAGACACGCGCCATTGCGCGCTCGAGCGATGGCGGCGTGCATTTCGGGCCCGTGGAGCACAATGCGGCGCTCATTGATCCTGGATGCAACGCGGGAATCACTTCGGTCCACGCGGGCGGGAAACAGATCCTGGTATTCACGAACGCGGCGAGTTCGAAGCGCGAGAACTTGACCGCGAAGCTGAGTTACGACGGCGGGCGGACGTGGCCCGTATCACGCGTCTTGGACGCCGGGCCGGCGGCTTATTCGACCGTGATCGGCCTTAAGGACGGCTCGATCGCGGTGCTGTATGAACGCGGCGAGACATCGCCATATGAGCGCATTACGTTTGCGCGCTTTCCGCTCACGTGGGTTGAAACGGAGCTACACTCGATTCCGTGATCGGCATTGGGCGGTCGGTTCGTTCAGCATCTGTCATTACGGCGTGCATCTGGAGCGCGCTAGCACAGAGCGCGCAGCCTCCCGTCCCAGCGCACCGCGTCCATCACGTCGTCGTCATCTCGATTGACGGCATGATGCCGGAGCGCTACATGCACCCGCCGGCGAACGGGCCTCACATTCCCGGACTGCTCGAAATGGTGCACAGCGGCTGTCCCTCGCCGGGCGTTGTGGGAGTGTTCCCGACCGTTACGTATCCCACGCATACGTCGATGATGACGGGCGATTATCCCGCCGTGCACGGCATCGTGAACAACACGCCACTCGATCCGTTTAACCGTGAGAACGGCGGCTGGTATTACTACGCCGAGCAGATTCGCGTTCCGACGCTGTGGCAGACGGCGAAAGCGGCGGGGCTTAAGACCGGGTCGGTGTGGTGGCCCGTCACCGTAGGCGCCAACATCGACTGGAGCATCCCCGAATACCGGTCGATCCGCACGGATGACGACGTGGCGTTATCGCGGGCGCTGTCGACGTCGGGCCTGTTCGCGGCAGTGGAGGAAGCGGCCGGGCGAGTTACGGCGGCCACCTATGACGATGCGTTTCGCGCGCGGGCCGCGTCGTACATTCTCACGAAGCACCGGCCAAACCTGATGCTGCTGCATTTGATCGATCTCGATCATGCGCAGCATTTGTTCGGCATTCAGAGCGCGGAAGCGACACACGCGATTGAGGAGATCGACGGGCTCGTGCAATCGCTCATTCGCGACGTGAAGAACGCCGGATTTGGCGATGACACGGCGTGGCTGATCGTGTCCGACCACGGTTTTCAAGATGTGCAGCATGCCTTTCAGCCGCGGGTGATGCTGCGGAATCTGGGCGATTTGAAATACGACGAGAACGGGAAACTGGCGGACTGGACGGTGTACCCGCACGGCGCGGGCGGCTCGGTGTTCTTCGTGGCGAAAGATCCCGCGAACAAGACCGCGCAGGAACGCGTGATCCGGTACATCGATTTTTTAATGCACGACCCGGCGTTCGGCATCGAGGCGGTTTTCGACAGGGCGAAGCTGAATAAATTCCGCGCCGACCCGAGCGCGTTCTACGCAGCCGTTGCAGCGCCTGGCTATTTATTCGGATCAGCGACAACGGGACCGCTGGTTACGTCGTCGGGCGCGACTAAAGCCACGCACGGATACGATCCGTCGAATCCGCGGCTGTTCGCTTCGTTGATTTTGTATGGCGCGGGCATGCAGTGCGGGACCGTTGAAGGCGCGCACGTCGTGGATATAGGACCGACAGCGGCGGAGCTGCTGGGCGTCAATTTGCCTGCGCGCGCCGGACGGGCGCTGGTGAGCGCGAAATAGCGTGAGGGCTCGCGGGATCGCGGGCAGGCGGCGAAAGGCGACCGCCTGCCCCACTGTGCCCGGAGCTAAAGTGGGAGGTGGAATAAACGCGCGCCGGCGCGGTATTTGTTCATGGATGTGCGTATGTGGAGGCAAACAATGACACGGCGGGCTGTAGTGGTGAGCATAGCGGCGGGATGGTGCGCGCGGGCGGCGGGGCGGAAGCTGGTGAAGATCGCCGCGTTCACGCCGGCGGGGCAACTGAAGGGAATCGCGGAGCTTGAAAAAGTCGCGAAGACGGATGCGGAGTGGCGGGCGCAGCTTACGCCGGAAGAGTACAGCGTAACGCGGCGCAAAGGCACCGAGCACGCCTTCAGCGGCAAGTATTGGAACAATCATGCGGACGGTTTGTATGCGTGCGTGTGCTGCGGAACGGTGCTGTTCGATTCCAAAACGAAGTTCAATTCGGGCACCGGATGGTCGAGCTTCTGGGCGCCGATTGCCAAGCAAAACGTCGCGACGGCGCTCGACGGCTCCGACGGCATGATTCGCAACGAAGTGCGATGCGCGCGCTGCGATGCGCATCTCGGTCACGTGTTCGACGACGGGCCGCGTCCGACCGGGCTGCGCTACTGCATGAACTCGGCGTCGCTGGTGTTCATCCCACGGCAGGGGACGGCAGCATAATGGAGCCTGCCATGGCAACCATATTGAACAGCCGCACGGCGATGACGGGACTGGGCCTGCTGCTCTTGTGCTTGTTCGCAGTAAGCATCTATTCGGCGAATTTCCCGGACCCGGAAAACGACATTAAGCCGGACGGTTCGAAAACACAGACCGCCGTGCTCGCGGGCGGATGCTTCTGGTGCACGGAAGCGGTGTTCGAGCATATCGAGGGCGTGGAAAAGGTCGTCTCGGGGTACAGCGGGGGCGAAAAGAGCACGGCGCATTACGAAATCGTGAGCACGGGCCGCACAGGGCACGCGGAATCGATTGAGGTGACGTTCGATCCCTCCAAGATTACGTACGGGCAGATTCTGAAAGTCTTTTTCGACGTGGCGCACGATCCGACGCAGCTCAATCATCAAGGGCCGGACTACGGCACGCAATACCGCTCGGCAATCTTTTATGCGAATGACGAGCAGAAGCGAGTGGCGGAGGCGTACATACAGCAGCTCGAGAAAGCGCATGTGTATAAGAAGCCGATCGTGACGGAGGTGGTTCCCTTGAAGGCGTTTTATCCGGCGGAAGGCTATCACCAGAAGTACTGCGACCGGCATCCGAACAATCCGTATATCATGATGCACGCCGTGCCCAAGGTGGAAAAAGCGAAAAAACAACTGCCAGGCCTGATCAAGAAAGACTAGGAGCTACACTGAATCGATGCCCCCCGCCGCACGCGTAACCGACATGCACACCTGCCCGATGGTGACCGGGGTGGTGCCGCACGTCGGAGGACCAATTCTCCCGCCCGGCTGTCCGACCGTGCTGATCGGGTTTCTGCCGGCCGCGCGAGTGACGGATATGTTGACCTGCGTCGGCCCGCCGGATGTGATCGTGAAGGGCTCTGCCGGCGTCATGATCGGCGGATTGCCGGCGGCGCGTATCGGCGATCTGACGGCGCACGGAGGGGTCATCGTATTGGGATTTCCGACCGTCATCATCGGCGAGACCGGATAGGTTGCGCCGGTGGAGCGGGCGGCGGCGGGGCAGCGATGTCCGGTGCCGGAGCTGTCGCCGCAGCAGCACCCTCACCGCTGCAGCCGATAGACACGGGATCGCTCGTGGCGGGTGCGGCCGGGAGTTTCGAATTCGGCTCCGGCGGACCCACGATCGTTTCGGATGTCGCGGGCGGGATGCAGCGAGGTGCGAACGCCGTCGTCAAATGTGCCGGCTCCGCGGCGTCTACGTCGGAGGGGGCCGAGCCTCCCACTGAAAAGATGTGAATCGGCGTGAAGCTGCTCGACGCCCGGGGCAAACCGCTCGCGTGACATAGCTTCCGCGCGGTGCTCGTAAGGCGGCCAGGTCGTATCCGGACGAACCGATAGCCAGGGCTATGCGCGCACGGAAGGGCTCGATCCGGATTCCGGCGCGCTGCATTTCCCGGGCATACCCGTGAACCAAGCTGGGGCGACGGTCGCGGGCGGTGGTGATGCCGGTGGCGCGAAGGACAGTGCACCCGGCGCGCGGGCGCGCGTTCCACCCAA
>JAICMB010000379.1 GCA_025929455.1 Bryobacteraceae bacterium
GAAGTTCGTAAAGCGCCGCTGTCGTGAACATATACGGTACGTCCTGGCTACTCAGGGCTTTCTCTCCGTCCAGATCACCCGGGTTCTGGATCTGCGAAATCCCGCCGTTGATCCCCGGCAGGATGCTGTCGGCATCCGTCAGGTTTTTCGACCAGGTGAACGAAGACTGCAGACTCAAGCCCGCGCTGAATCGCCGTTCGAGTGTTGCCTGTAGCGACTGATACGTCGATTGCCCGATGTTCTGCAGCACATCCGTGTAGATGTACCCGAATTGCGGGAAGGGGCGAAGCGCCTGCTGCACGTTGACGCCGGAACCCCAGTCGTCGAAGAAACCCGGATAAGGCGCCTGCACACCCAGGGAGTTTTGCGCTATTGGCTGGTTCAGCGCCGTGCCAAGTTGAAACGCGTTCAACGGAACGTTGTTGACGTTCATAAGAGCCGAACGCAGATTCTGCGCGCGCTGCCCGACATAAGCGACCGTAGCCACCGTGTCTCTCGAAACCTGTCCTTGAACCTGGAAGCTCCAGCTTTGAATAATGCCTGGCTGTCCGAACCGCGGCTGGATGTAATTCGGATTACCACGGTTTACCACCGAGGGATCGATGAAAGGCGGCCGTGCGAACGCGGGGAAGCCCGTGTCCCAATTGAACGCCGGCGAGAATGCGTCGGGCGTCGTGAAGTTCGGCGTGGCCGAAAAGCCCTGCACCTGGCTACCACCGAAATCGGTGTACTGAAGCGGCGAATACAGAATGCCATATCCGCCGCGAAATACGAGGCTGCCTCCATGCGGGTTGTAGGCGAAGCCCAAGCGCGGCCCAACGTCGTGGAACTTTGTGTCCGCCCACCGTGCACTACAGTTGCAGTTTGTGCCGAAAATCATCGCGCCCGGCAGATTTCCCGCCGCCGGGTTAGCGGTAGTGGGACCGAAATTCGACGTGTTGTTGTGCGATTCAACGCGCGGCACGTCCACACTCCAGCGCAGTCCTAAGTTCAGCGTTAAGTGCGGCGTCGCTTTCCAATCATCCTGTATGAACCCGGCATAATATTGGAAGGTCCAGCGCGGTACGTGGCCCTGTACCACGGCGTCAGCGTTGTTCAGGTCGCCAAGCAAAAAGCTCGCGATACCGTTGCCGCTCAAGCCGTTCAGCGCCGTCGTGGCCGCCGTCTGGCTGCGGGCAAAGTGATACGTTCCCGTGTCGGTATCAAAGGCATAAGTGCCGTACAACTGGTTGCGGAAGTCGAAACCGAACGTCAGATTGTGGTTGCCCCGCACCCATGTCATCGTGTCGTTAAATCGCTCGCCGTTATCCACGTTCGCGTCGGCATTCGCCCGCCCAATCTGGGGCACGCCCTCGCCCATTGTCACGATTGGGAATTCCACGCCCGACACACCGGTGATGCCTAGCCGCGAAGCCCAATCGAAATTCCCTTTGATCGCCTGCTGTGCGCCGTTCGTGTAATTCTGGCTGTTTGTTCGGTTGTACCCGATCACCAAATGGTTTAGTAGCGTCGGTGAAATAATGTAATCCCAGCCCGCGCGGCCATAGTGGGTGATGAAGTCCTGGTTCCATCCGTTCGAATCCGCTACGCCCGGGAATGTAAAGGTGCCGTCGCCCGCATAACGAGCATTTTCGCGAGTGTCGTACATTCCGAATAGCTTGCTCTTATCGGAGATGTTCTGATCGATACGGATCGTGTAGGTCGTGTTATACAGCGGGGTCGAACTTGCCAGCGCATAGTTAATGCCGCTCGGCTGCGCCGGAATATTCGGGGCCGGAAGATAGCTCAGGAAGTTCGTCGAGACTGCTGAAATCCGGGAAGCCGGAATGCGGTTGCCCGGAAATGGCGTGCGGCATGGCAGACCTCCCGGACCAATCGCCGTCGTGTTCGGATCGAAAATCTCGCCCTGAAACACATTGTTGCCGTTGCAGGGATTCGTGCCCACTACCGTGTTGGTCAGCCCACTCGAAAAGTCGCCTTCCCGCTCAGCCGCCGTGGGCACAATGCTCGTATTGGTGCCACCAATGTTCTGCCGGTATTGCTCCCAATTGAAAAAGAAAAATGTTTTGTCTCGTCCGTTGTAGATTTTGGGAATCCACACAGGACCGCCCAGATTCACACCATAGTCGTTCTTTTTATCCACCGGACGCGCATATTGGCTACGGCAGGAGGAATCTTCCGGAGCGCATCGCGCAAGATTCCCATTGTTGAACCACGAGTTCGCGTTCAGGGCCTCGTTCTGCAGAATGTCATAGGCCGTGCCGTGAAAGGTGTTCGTGCCGGATTTGGTCGTGAACGTTTCGATGCCGCCGGTGGTGCGGCCATACATCGCGGGAATGGTCGATGTCAGCACCTTGAATTGCGAAATAGCCTCCACCGACGGCGCCGCCTCATCGAATGACGAACCGTTTTCCGTTCGGAGAATGCTGGAGCCGTCCAGCAACACATCATTGCCGAAGTTTTGACCGCCACCGATTTTCGAAATGAAGATGCCGTTGTTGCTATTCGCTGTGCCCGGTCCGGCAGTGCCGGGCGCGAGAAACACGAACGCTTCCGGCGATCGCATCGCGCCCACGCCACCGAGCGCGAGCGGCAGTTCTGTCACCTGGCGCGACGTGATCACCGTGCCTACGTCGGAGCTTTCCGTCTGAATTCGCGTGGCGTCCGCCGCCACAGTCACCGTCTGCGTGGCTTGGCCGATCTCTAGTGCGATCGTTAACGCGGTGGTAGTGGCAATCTGCACTTGCACGCCGGTCTGCGTCGTAGTTTGAAAACCTGCGTGCGTTGCCTTCACGTCGTAAAGCCCGATCTGCAGTGAACTGAAGCGGAAGGAGCCGTTGCTTCCGGTTGCCGAGGTGAACGTCGCGTGTGTTGCTTCGTTGGTGACCGTTACCTGTGCGCCCTCCACGGCAGCGCCGGTCGGATCCACAACTGTCCCGGCAAGAATGCCTTCGCTCGTCTGCGCGGCCATCCACCGAGGCATCAGGATCGCCAGCGCGACAAGCAGCGGAAAGATGTAAAGCCTTTTCTGAAAAGGCTGCGCTAGACTGGCGGCGTTGAATATGTACATGGTTAACTCCCGAAACTCATCTGAAGGCCGTTGACCGTAATGCGTAGAACGCTTACATCAACATGGTGGTGCAGTGTTATATCGTAGATTTCCATTAGGGGCCAGGAGTTACGGGTGCCTGAAAAAATCACAGCTGCACACGCTTCTTGCGCTTCGCGTCCACGTTGCGTCGATTCGCCCCATCTTTGCTGTACTTCTCTTCTGCCTGTGCCCTTGTGTTCAGTCCGAGCCCGCCGCGCCAGCGGTTAAGCAGGAGGCGATCCAATTAATTCAACGAGGCCTCGCCTCGGATGCCACCCGTCTGCTTCGCAGCTCGCTTGCCCGCAATTCTTCGGATGCCGATCTCTGGAATCTGCTTGGCATCGCCGAAGGCGAACAGGGGCACAATACGGACGCGATTGAAGCGTTTCATAAAGGCATCGCGCTTACGCCGCGCTCGCCGAGCCTTTACGAAAACATCGGGCTCCTCTACTACCGCACCGGAGCCTACCGCGATGCTGCGCGGGCGCTGGCCAAAGCCGTGGAACTCGGGAGTGAGAAGCCGGAAGTGCGTTTCAGTCTCGCCGCCTCGCGCATCCAGAACGGTAAAGCCCGCGAGGCGCTCGCCGACCTTCGCGCGCTCGAACCAGCTCTTGGGCAACGCAGCGAATATTGGACCGAGTGTGGCATGGCAGAACTGGCTTCCGACCCGGCAGCCGCGAGTAGTAGCTTCGATCGCGCCCTGACGATAACGCCCCACAATCTCCGCGCGCTAAACGGCGCCGCCTGGGCAGCTGAAAAGCGGAGCAAGGACGAAGAGGCACTCAGTTTCCTGATTCGGGCTCGCGCCGCGGCGCCGCACGATGTACCGACCCTTCTTCATTTCACGCTCGTCTGCCTGCGGCGCAACCTGGGGCCAGATGCAGTCGCGGCCGCCGAAGAGGCACACCGGCTGGAGCCGAAGAACGATTCCGCGCTGTATCTTCTCGCGCGCGCGAAAATCGCGGTAGAAGAGTGGCAGAGTGCGCATGAATTATTCGAACAGTTCTCGCGCCGCGTTCCCGCTTACCCGCTTACCTGGTTCGCACTCGGGTGGCTCGATGAAAAGCTGAACCGGCCTGCTCAGGCGCGCGCCAACCTGGAGCATGCTCTCGGGCTCGCGCCGCAGCTGGCCGACGCGCGCTACGAACTATCGCA
>JAICMB010000586.1 GCA_025929455.1 Bryobacteraceae bacterium
GGCAGCCCACGCCGGGATGGCAAGCGCCAGCGCGTACACGCAGCAGAGGAACAGAAACCCGATGCCGTAAAATCCGAGCACCGCGGCCGCGCCGAACAGCTTGCCGGCCGACGACGCCTTCGTGACTTCGTCCCGCACTTCAATCTTGGCCAGGCGCACTTCCGACCGGACGATGTCCTGCACGTTGTTCAGAGCGTCGCGCAGCACATCGGACATGGACCGCTCCGGCGTATCGGACGAGGAGTACGCGTACCATCCGAGTTTGCCGGTTGCTTCTCTTGCGGGGTCCTGCATAGTATTATTCCTACCTTTCTTTCAAAACCTTTGGGCCGGAGACGAAATACGTTCGCTCAGCGCTTCATGAGGGCCCGCCCCAGGAGAAATCCAACCGCCGCGGCGGCAATCATGCTGGGTACCGGGTTTTCGCGGGCAGCGCATTGGACGTCTGCAACCATGTCCTCCATATTGTGTGTACGGAGGTAGCCGGCAGTGGTGCCCAGAGCTCCGGAAACGCGCTCCGCCGCCGATTGCAGCGTTTCGTTGCCAATGGAACTCGCGGTTTTGCGTACCGATCCGGCGGTCGTTTCGAGCGCGTCCGCTATAGGCGCGCGCGTCGAATCGATACGTTCGCCGGCGGACCGGCGCAGATCTTCAACATTCGTCATAGTCTCATCCCCAAAAGTTGGACGGCGTTACAGGGCGAACTATTTCACGCGCCCAGGAAGCAGGCACTCGGCTAAACTCTTTACGTATGTTGCGCGCCGGACTTCCGTTTACGATTTCTGTAACGTTGAGCGCATGCGCGGTCCTCGCGGCGCGCGAACCGCTGCACGCTAAGCACGGAATGGTCGTGGCGCAGGAACCGCTCGCGGCCGATGCCGGACTCGCCGTCCTGAACGCCGGCGGCAACGCCGTCGATGCGGCGGTGGCAGTCGGGTTCACGCTCGCCGTGACACATCCGAGCGCCGGCAACATCGGCGGCGGCGGATTTATGCTCGTGCGGTTCGCGGATGGGCGCAGCACGTTTCTCGATTTCCGGGAGCGCGCGCCACAGGCCGCTACACACGACATGTACTTGGATAAATCGGGCAAGCCCACGCGCGACAGCATCGTGGGCTGGCGAGCGATCGGTGTTCCGGGAACGGTGCGCGGGCTGGCGTACGCACACGAGAAATGGGGCAAGCTGCCCTGGCGTGACGTGGTCACCCCCGCGGTGCGCCTCGCGACGGACGGTTTCCCGGTTTCCTATCCGCTTTCGCGATCCTTGCAAGCGAGTGCCAAGCTGCTCACCCGTTTCCAGGAAAGCGCGCGCATTTTTCTGAAGACCGGCTATGGCGATACGTTCCGGCAGCCCGAACTCGCCGCTACTCTCACGCGCATCCGTGACCGGGGTGCGGCAGATTTCTACGACGGCGAAACGGCCCACCGGCTGGCGGCCGCTATGAAGGAGCATGGCGGCCTGATCACGCTCGACGATCTAAAGAACTACCGTGCCGTCGAGCGCGCGCCATTGCACGGGACCTATCGCGGCTATGAAATTACGACTGCGCCTCCGCCGAGTTCCGGCGGCATCGGCATCCTGCAGATGCTCGGAATACTGGAAGGCTCCGGCTACGATCGCGGCGGCTTCGGGGCGGCGTCCACCATCCAGTACCTGGCCGAAGTAATGCGCCGCTACTATGCCGACCGCAGCGAATACTTCGGCGATCCGGACTTCTACCACATCCCGGTGCACTGGCTGCTCGACCCCGCCTATATCGCCGCCCGGCGCGCCACCATCGCGCCCGGCCACGCAACCCCCAGCTCTGAAATCGGACCCGGCCGCCTGCCGCCCGCGCACGAAAGCACGCAGACCACACACTTCAACGTCGTGGACGCACAGGGAAATGCCGTGGCCGTGACATACACGTTGAACAACGGCTACGGCAGCGGTGTCACCGCGCCCGGCCTCGGCTTTCTCCTGAACGATGAAATGGACGACTTCGCCGCCAAGCCCGGGGCCGCGAACATGTTCGGTCTGGTGCAAGGCGAAGCCAACGCCATCGCTCCCGGCAAGAGGCCGCTCTCCTCCATGACTCCCACCATCGTTTCGCGCGACGGGAAATTCCTGCTCGCCATCGGCGCTCCTGGCGGCGGACGCATTATCAACGGTGTCCTCCAGGCCATGCTGAACATCTTCGACTTCCACATGAACCCGCAGGACGCCATCGATGCCCCGCGCATTCATCATCAGTGGATGCCCGACGTTCTGTACATGGAACGCGGCTTCTCGCCCGACACGATCAAAATCTTGCGAGGCGAAGGATACAAAATCGAACTCACCGGCGGCGTCGCCGTGGTCGAAGCGATTCTCAATCGCGACGGTTGGCTCGAAGGTGCCACGGATGGCCGAGGCCACGGCAAAGCCGCAGGGTACTAAACGATGTGGGGCAGGCGTCCATGCCGGCGGTGGGGCAGGTTGTCAACCTGCGGGCGATTGTCAATCGGCCCTCGTACGTACAAGAGCCACCGCCGAAGCTCCTCGTAGCCTATGCCCGGCTTCGCCGGTTCGCCACTGCAGACCCGCCTCGCGCGTCTGGGATTACGGAGCGAAGCGCGTTTACCTCAATCACCAAATATCCCATTGGGCCACCTCGGTATATCCCGGTAAGGATAGTTCGTGCCACAATGCGAGAAGGTTGTGAACAGCTTTTAATTGGGAGGAGGCCCAAATATGTGGTGTAGTTCACGCTTCTTGGTCACGCTACCGCTGGCTTCGTTTTTGCTGGTCGCGCCGGCTGCGGCAACTTCGATTTTCTTGGGTTCGGATGGAACCGGTCCCCTTCAATTCCTAAACGATCCTTCCGCTACGTTTGACAGCACGTTCGGTCCGAGTGCTGGATCGGTAGGCGCTTCAAATGGCAACGGCGGCCTGTTTGTCGCGACGCCCGGCGATATGTCCAGTACTATCGACGACGTCGGA
>JAICMB010000603.1 GCA_025929455.1 Bryobacteraceae bacterium
ATGTTCTCCCTTCGCGGCCGCGGTACTTCCGAGAATTCGCCTCAACGATAGCCTCTGGCGAGGGCATGAATACGGTAGAAACATACACCAAAACCCAGGCGATCTGTTACGACTCAATGGACTCGTCAGTAGCAAGGTCGGGCATCCCCCCACGAAATACTACACTGACCGGCTTTCCGCATGAAGCACATGGAGCGCCCGGGTGATCGCAACGCCAAGCGACCGTCTCGGTGAGTTCTGCTCCGCAATGCGGACACGGTAATCCGCAGGGCCAATCAAATTCTGCCATCTGGCGATTCTATCCTGATCGGGGCAACACCGCTACACATGTATTTAATTTCTGCTGGCTGAAAGCCGCGTGTAACTTCTTGATTTCTTGGTAGGGGCGGCAGGACTCGAACCTGCGACCCTCTGCTTAGAAGGCAGATGCTCTATCCGCCTGAGCTACGCCCCCGCCCTTTGTCATTACAGCATGTGCATTCGCGCACCGCGCTATTTCGCGGGGACGAAGTTCACGCACACGGGCTTGGTCGCTTCGACGGTCTTGCCGGTCGGCGTTAGCTTGCCCGTGTTCGGGTCGAGGCGGAACAGCACGACGTTGTTTGAATCCTGATTGGCCGCGAACAGGTACCGACCGGTCGGGTCGATTTTGAAATTCCGCGGGTTTTTGCCGACGACGGACGCGTCCTGCACTTGCGTCAGTTTGCCGTCGGAAGCGATCGAGAACACCGCGATGGTGTCGTGGCCGCGATTGGACGCATAGACAAATTTGCCGTTGGGATGCACCTCGATTTCGGCGCCGCTGTTCTCACCATGGAAATCGGCGGGCAGCGTCGAGAGGGTTTGAAACGGATTCAACACACCGCGGTTACCGTCCCATGTCAGCGCGATCACGGTGGACCCCATTTCGGTGATCACATACCCGAACTTGTGGTTTGGAGCGAACGCGAAATGGCGCGGGCCGGATGCGGGAGTGACCTTCGCGTACGGCGGATCGTTCGGCGTCAGCGTGCCGTGCGCCGCATCGAACTTATACACCAGCAGTTCGTCGAGCCCGAGGTCCGACACCACGGCATAGCGATTGTTCGGCGATGGACTGATGTAGTGCGCGTGCGGACCCTTCTGACGCGACTTGTCGGGCCCGCTGCCCTTATGCTGGATCGCAGTTGTAGCTTCGCCGAGTTTGCCGTCCGCGCCGACAGGTAGTACCGCAATGGAGCCGTTGTTGTAGTTCGCGACGAGCACGTTGCGGTCGGTCTTGTCGACGGACACGTAACACGGGCCGCTGCCGTGGGATGAAACCTGATTGATGAACGTCAGCTTGCCGGAGTGCGCGTCGATGCGAAACGAGCTGACCTTGCCTTCGCGCTCCTCGTTCACGGCAAACAGATAACGGTTGTGCGGGTCCACCGCAAAGAAGGACGGGTTCGGTGTGTCTGCAACACCGCCGAGCGGCTGCAGATCTCCGCTCGAGGTGTCGAAGCGCCACGCGGAGATCCCTTTGCTGTCGCCCTTGGTGTAAGAGCCGACGTACACGATGTATTGCGCGGCATGCGCGGAAATGGCGAGCGATGCGGCGAGCACGGCAAGCTTGATCATAAACAGTCATGAGAGCGCAAACCGGTACGCCGCCGCAAGCCGACCCGCTGTTACCATCGAAAGCGAGTTTGCGAAAATCCCCACTTCTTCCCATCTCTCTGGTAGTGTCGGTCGATGTTCTCGGGCTCACGATCATTCTGCCGCTGCTGCCGTTTTATGCGGAAAGATTGGGCGCCAGCGCGGCCGTGGGCGGCTCGCTCATCTCCGTTTACGCCTTCTGCCAGTTGATCGCAGGCCCGCTGCTGGGGCGCATATCGGACCAGGTGGGCCGGCGTCCGCTGCTGCTGGTGAGCCAGGCCGGCACCTTCATCGGGTTTCTGATTCTCGCGTTCGCGGGATCGCTGTGGGTGGTGTTTTTGTCGCGCATCATCGACGGGCTCACGGCCGGGAATCTGTCGCTCGCGCAAGCGTACATCTCCGATGTGACGCGTCCGGAGGAGCGCGCCAAATCGTTCGCGATTATCGGTATCGCGTTCGGCATGGGGTTCCTGATCGGTCCGGCGATCTCCGGATTTTTGGCGGGCTTCAGTTATCAATACCCGATCTTCGCGGCAGCGGCGCTTTCGCTCACGAGCATTCTGACCACCTATTTCCTGGTCGAGGATTCCCCGCGCCACCCGCGCAATGACGAGCGCCGCTTCACGCTGCTCGATTGGGGCAATTACGTGCGGTACTTCCGCCGCCCGGGCCTCGCGCCGCTGTTGTTGCAGTTTTGGGCATTCGCGTTTGCGTTCGCAATTTTCATGTCGGGCTTTGCGTTGTATGCCGAGCGCCGCTTCACGTGGAATGGGCATCCGTACGGACCGAAAGAGGTGGGCTACATCTTCGCGTACGTCGGCTTCATCGGAATCATTCTGCAGGGCGGGTTCATCGGGCGGCTCGTGAAAGCGATGGGCGAACGCGGCCTGGTGAGGGCGGGCTTCGTGCTTTCCGCCGTCGGCTTGGCGTGGATGGGCTTCACGTACACGCTGCCGATGCTGCTGGTCGTTTCAGCGCTCGCGGGCATCGGCACGGGCGCGATTCGGCCGCCTCTGACGAGCTTGATTACGCAGCACGCCGACCGCAGCGAGCAGGGCGCGGTGCTCGGCTTAACACAGTCGATGATGTCCACAGCGCAGATCATCGGGCCCATGATTGCCGGCGCGCTGATTCAGCAATACTGGCTCGCGGCGTGGGCGGTTTCGGCTGCCGCGTGTGCGGCTGTGGCGCTGCTCTTCTAACTTCGCGACAGACTCGGCACGATAGGATGGATAGGTCATGCTCCGCAGTTG
>JAICMB010000417.1 GCA_025929455.1 Bryobacteraceae bacterium
AAAACAACATCTCCATTCTCGAAACCATCCGCGTGCTGGCCGATGCCGGATACAAGCTGAATTACGACATGTCGGGAACAGCTCGTAAAGGCGACCACATCTGCTACATAACGGATCTGGGCAAAGTGCGGCGGGATTTTCCCGAATGGCAGCAGGAATACGATATGAGATCGATTATCGCGGAGGTGATCGATCGTAAGGTGCGCGCTGGAACCGCTACGGCCGCCATCTCATAAAAAGCGGTGAATAAGGTGCGCTTCCCCAAGCGCGCCGAAGCTGAGGGGCAGGAGGAGTGAAGTAGTATGCCGGAGGATTCCCTCCTGGATCGCGTTCTTACGTCCATGGAACGCGCAAGAGATCAACTTTGGAGACGGCGCAAGTTTTCCGCTGAAGTGAAACTGCTCTGGCGCGCGCTGCACGCAAAACACTGTTTGCATCTGCTGCCGGGCGAGAGCGTGCTCGAATTCGGAGCCGGATCGGGGCAGTGGACGCAACAGTTAACTCAAATTTGCCGGGGAGAAAATCCCATCACGGCGGTGGTGTTCGCGCCGGAGTTCGCGAGCGAGATTGAATCCCGCAAACTTCCGAATGTGTCCGTTGTTCCTTTTTCGGCGGATGTGCTGCCCGCGGCTTCGTTTGATTACGTGCTGGGATGCGACATGCTCTGGCACGGCGCTTTTCCGGACGCGCTCGCCGCACTCTACCGCGCGCTCAAGCCGGGCGGGCGATTGCTCTTCTTCGAGCCAAACTTCTTCATCAAGCCACATGGTCTACCCGGCTCGCACGCGGACGCGGCGGGCCGCTTTTCACGATCCGCAGAACGGGTCATGCACGCATGTTCGGATGCCGGCTACGCGGATACCGAGCTCATCCCCTATGACGCGGTGCCGTCGGCGGTCGGCGCTCGCGCGCTGCAATGGTTTCAATTCAAGGCCGTTGTACTACAGCACGCGCCCTATCTGCGCTGGCTGTGCGGCGCCATGGTGTTGTCGGCACGCAAGCCGGGCAAGCGCGAGCGCCCGCTACTGCAAATCGCGGAACACGAATGCCTGCGCGACGCTGTTTCTGTGGTGGTGCCGTGCCATAACGAAGCGCCGAATATCCCCGGGCTGGTTTCGCGCCTCATCGCCATGTATGGCGCTTATATTCACGAAATTGTGATCGTCAACGACAACAGCACGGATACTACAGGGCTGGTGGCCGCCCGCCTGGCTGCAACGGAACCGCGGATCAACGTGGTGAACCGTGCCCGCCCGAACGGCGTTGGACGCGCGTTGCGCGATGGCTATCAGGCCGCTACGGGCCGCTATATTCTGTCAATGGACTGCGATTTCGTCGAGATCATGCCGGAGTTCCGCGAAATGTTCGACGCGGTTGCCGCTGGGTACGATGGCGCGATCGGCAGCCGGTTCTCGTACGAATCGGTGCTGGTGAATTATCCGTTTTTCAAGTTAGTGTGCAACCGCGGTCTGCACCTGCTGATCAAACTCGCTTTGATGAATCACGTGCACGACATCACGAACAATCTCAAACTATATCGCGCCGAAATACTGAAGGAGCTCACCATCGAATCGCCGCATTTCTCGGCGAATCTGGAGACAGGCCTGAAACCGCTGCTGGCCGGATATAAGGTAAAGGAAGTGCCCGTTTCCTGGATTAACCGCACCGCCGAGATGGGAATTTCCAAGTTCAAAATACTCAAAGTCGGACCGGACTACGCGCGCGTGCTGTGGCATTTGTGGAAGTCGCAGCGTGGGACTCCCGCTAAGGCGCGCCATCCAGAACAGCCATCCTGGATCAAGGCGGCGCGGGAATGACCCCGGCGGCAGTGCCTCCCCGCACCGAGCGGGAGCCGGTCCCCCGGCGTCCGCGCGCGCTCGATTTCGTCGAACGGTGCGAGCGCGCGTTCGAGGCCTTCGCAGCGCGCCCGTACGCGGTCATTCTGGCGTTTACGGCGCTGTACATTTACCCGACACTGCAACTCGCCGCGCATCGGCTGTTTTGGGACGACGAGTTCTTCACGCTGTATCTGTCGACCACCAAAACCTGGTCCGATCTTTACGCGGCGCTGTATACGGGCGCGGACCAGCATCCGCCGTCATTCTACTGGCTGACGCACGGCATTTTGCATGCGTTCGGCACTTCGCATTTAACGCTCCGGCTCACCGCGATCGTAGGTTTCTGGCTGGCGTGCGTGTGCATCTATTTCATCGCGCGCTCCATGATGAAGCCCTCGTGGGCGGTAGTGGCGATGTCGATCCCGCTGGCATCTCCCGCTTATTACTACGCGACGGAAGGGCGGGGTTACGGACTGGAGCTTGGCTTCGCCGCTTTGGCGGTGCTGGCGTGGATACGCGCGGGCGAGGCGCGCCATCGCGGGTTGTGGGTTGGGGTTTTAGGGGCAAGTCTGGCAGGGGCCGTGGCTTGTCATTACTATGCGCTACTCATGGCTGCCGCGATTGCCGCAGCGGAACTAACACGGAGCTGGCTTACAAAGAAGATCGATTTTGCTGTTTGGCTGGCGATCTGCGCGGCGGCAGCGCCGATCGTCGTCTTTGCCCCTCTGATTCTGCACGCCCGCCATTACGCGGGACATTTTTGGGCATGGCCGCACTGGACTGCCCCGTTCGGTTTCTACATGGATTTCACGGGTTATGCCGTGATGCTACTGCTGGGCGGCGCGGTTATCGGCATCGTCGCGCGCGCGCTCCCGCGCGGTCACACCGTATCGCAAAGCGCACCGCGCTTCCGCTTATGGAACTTCAGCGTCCTCTGCTACGTTACTGCCATCCCGGTGCTCGGAACCATCGTCGCTAAATTCGTTACGCACGCCATGGCGGACCGCTATGTGCTGCCGGCGATCATCGGCGCCGTGGTGATTGCGGCGTACGGGCTATCGGTAATTGCAAGATGCCGGTCGTGGGCGGCGATGGCGGTTGTAGCGGGCGCGATCGTTTGCTTCGGCCTCGAAACATATTCCCTGCGCAATATCGTAAGGCTCACCTATGAGGACGTCGCCTACAATATCGAATTCCTCGACCGCCACCCGGGCGTGCCGGTAGCGGTTTCCGAAGTCACCATATTTCATCGACTCTCTTTCTATGCGCCCCCACGCACGGTTGATCGCATTACGTATGTCAGCGACCCTGACCTTTCGGTCAAGTATTTGGGGCACGATACGATCGACCGCGGCCTGCTCGACCTGAATCCCTGGTTTCCCCTGCGAGTCGTGCCGCTCGAATCGTATCTCGCGGCCAACAGCCATTTCCTTGTATACGGCTATATCGGTCCGTGGACCTGGCTTGCCGATGAATTGTGCGCCTTGCGAAGTGCGGCGGCCCGCCTCGATATGATCGACCGGCGCGGCCAGCGTCTGCTGCTCGACGTGCATGGGCCGCTCAAAGCATTCAAAAGCGATACCGCGGAACATTGGCGCAATTACGAAAAGACCGGGCTATACTGGCGACTGCCCAGGACTCGTCAGACTTTGTGCGCACAGTATATGGGCGCTCAGAGCTGTCCGGATTTCGGCAGGTAAAAGATGCTTCCGATGACTTGTTCGAGGGTGTGGTACGCGACATTCGCGGTCGTGGCTATGTCGCTGTGCGGATGCCGGCCGGACACCTTGCAGTCGTTGCGCGAGGCGCACCAGCTTTACGCTTCGCATGAGTTCAGACGCTCCGCGCAAGCCTATGCGCTGGTCGTGAAATACGAGCCGAGGAATGGCGAGGCGCTGTACGGGCTGGGGTTGGCACGTTACGCGGGCGGTGATCCCGGAGGAGCCGAATGGGCGTTTTCGCGCTGCATCGACCTGGTTAACACGAAGACCGAAAAGGTTGATGCGATGGTCCGTCTGGCGGATCTGTATTTGTCCCGGCACGGAGATACCGCAGGTTATTTCAATGCCGCCGTAAAGATGGCCGATGCTGTCGTGCAGTGGGATCCCGGACTCGCCGCGGGTTACCGGCTGCAGGGCCGTATTGC
>JAICMB010000649.1 GCA_025929455.1 Bryobacteraceae bacterium
AAGCCAGCGTAAAATAGAAACGGGTGGATTGAAACATGACGCGCATTGTCAGCGACCGCGCGACGAAGACCGACCAGGTGGTGCTGTTGCCCTCGTCGTTGGAGGACCCGACGAAAGCGCCGCCCGGAGCCTACCGCGTCCTCATCTGGACGGCATGCATTTCCATCTCCGCTTTTTTCGCCGCACTGATCATCGCTTATATCTGGCGCTCCGGCATGGCGTCTTATTGGGAGCCCGTCCGGTTGCCCCACGTGCTGTGGCTGAGCACGGCGCTGATTCTTGCCAGCAGCGTGACACTGGAGGCAGCGCGCCGCGTGTTTCGCAAGGGCCTTTGGCGAGTAGCGGACCGTTTACTCCTGCTTACGGCAACGCTCGGTGTGGCGTTCCTGTCGGCGCAGTTCGTTGCCTGGCGGGATCTTCAACGCCAAGGCGCGTACATGATGGAAAACCCGCATGGCGCCTTCTTCTATCTGTTCACCGGATTGCATGGCACGCACCTGCTGGGCGGCTTGATTGCGCTCTTCGTGGTGGTGTTCGGGCGCAAGAAACGCCGCGAACTGGTGGACGTCGTCAGTTACTATTGGCACTTTTTGACGGTTTTGTGGTTGATACTTTTCCAGGTATTGAGAACCGTCACCTAAATCATGCCGCCCGTCACTAACGCTCAGATCGCGCCGACGGCCCGGGTGCATCGCGACGCCAAGATCGGGGCCGGGGTCGTGATCGGCGATTTTTGCGTGATCGAAGAAGACGTCGTGCTGGGCGCCGGGTGCTTTCTGGAACCCTACGTTTACATCAAGCGCTGGACTACGCTTGGCAAGCGCAACCATATTTCGGCCGGTACGGTGCTCGGTACCGATCCGCTGGACAAAGCATTCAAAGGCGACCGCAGCTATTTGAAGATCGGCAACGGCAACCGGATTCGCGAGCACTACACCATCTCGCGCGGGACAGCGCCCGAATCGGAAACCGTAATCGGAGACAACAACTACATCATGACCTCCGGCCACATAGCGCACAACTGCAAGATCGGCAATCAGACTGTGATCGCCAGCGGGGCGTTGATCGCTGGATATGTGGTAGTGGAAGATCAAGCCTTCATCTCGGGCAACGTGGTGGTTCATCAATACTCCAAGATCGGGCGTCTGGCAATGGTGGGCGGCGGAACCAGGGTGAATCTGGACGTGCCGCCGTATTTTCTATACTCGGATTTCAACGTGAGGCCCACTGGCCTGAACAGTGTCGGACTACGGCGCGCCGGCTTCGACTCCGGCGAGATCGCGGCCCTCAAGGCGGCGTATAAAGTGCTGTACCGCTCCGGATTGAAGCTGGAAGACGCGCTGACGAGCATCGAGCATGGTGTTTCAACGGAACACACGCGCCATCTGGTGTCGTTCATTCGCTCCAGCACGCGCGGCATCGCACGCGAATAACGCCTCGGCCAACACAATAAACGTTTATAAAAGCATCACCTGCGCGTTTGCCGGGGCCGTGCGCTCTGTGTCTCTGGTTTAATCTCCGTGCGTGACCGCTTTTCGACGGCTATGGCTGGCACAGACCGTCAGCCTGCTGGGGGACTTCCTGGCGCTCTTCGCGGTGCAGGTAGCTATTGTCTTCCGTCTGCACGGTAGCGCAGGCGAGATGGCGAGCGTGTTCATCGCGTCGCTGGCTCCCAGTGTGGTTCTGGGGCCGGTGGCCGGAATGTTTGCCGACCGCTGGGACCCAAAGCGGACCATGATCGCCAGCGATCTGGCGCGGGGCGTGCTCGTTCTGCTACTGGCACGCGCGACTACGCCGCCGCAAATCTGCGCGATCAGTTTCGCGGTAAGCTGCTTCTCGAATTTCTTCGCGCCGGCGCGGGCCATCACTCTTCCATTGCTAATCCCGCCAGATCTTCTACTAGCGGCGAATGCGCGCATGCAGCAGAGTATGCAGGTGGTGCGTATTGCGAGCCCCGCGGTTGCGTCCGCGTTGGTGGCGGCTTTCGGCGAACGGATCTGTTACGTGGCTGACAGTGCGACCTTCTTCTGCTCCGCGTTGTTGCTGGCGACGTTGCGCTATTCCAGTCCGGCAAACCGATCTCCTCCGCGCGCGGTGTTTCGCGATCTCGGCGCAGGATTCACCTTTCTGTTTACCGATCCCCGCTTCTCCTTCGTAGTGTTTTCCATGACGGCAGGGACCTTCGCCGCTGGATGCTTCGCCGCGGTGGCGCCGGTATATATCCGTGACGCCTTACACCGCGGGCCCGAGTTGCTGGGAATGATCGGCATGCTAATCGCTGCCGGCACGGTGGCCGGCTCGGCTCTATTAAGCAAATACGCGCACTGGAGTGATCCGCCGAGGCTGATCGGCTGGGGCATGGCCACCGTCGGCGCTTCCATTTTGCTAATCGCGGCGAAGCCTACGCAGGCTGCGGCGCTAATCGGGTCCGCCGGCATGGGGCTGGGAGTAGCCGTGGTTGTGCTTGCGGCCGCCGTGATGCTGCAAGGGGAGACTCCGCGGGAGTTGCGCGGACGCGTAAGCGGGGCGTCGGCGTCGCTCACTTCGCTCGCGCAATTGGCAGCAATGATGCTGTCGGGCATGTGGTTCGTGCACCT
>JAICMB010000791.1 GCA_025929455.1 Bryobacteraceae bacterium
GATCACCACCGTGTAGGTGATGACGTTCTGCACATTCGTTGGCGAGTGCCGGATTTGCATGACCGTGCCGTGGAACGTCTGCCCGGGATAAGCGTCCACCGTAAACGACGCGTCCTGGTCCACCTGAACCCGGCTGATGTCGGATTCGTCGATGTTCGTTTCCACATGCATCTTGGAAAGATCCTGTGCGATGCTAAACAACTGCGGCGCCGAATACCAGAGCCGACAGGATGAAAATGCTTTCAGGTGACCACAGGCCCGCGACCGCGCTCGCCATGCGCACGAGTTCGGCTTGCGTCGTCTCGTACGAACTCGCCGCACTATGGGAAGACGTAAGAGTCAACAGCCATGCGATCACGCCGACTGCGACGCACAACGTCGCGCGGTGACGCCCGACCGTATGAGCGAATTCACGGCGGCGCGGCGGCAACGCTTGCATCACGCGCTGCGAAAAACCGTCGTCAGGCAAAGCGTCGTCCTGCTTCGCACGAAGCATTGCTTCGAGGTCGTGATCGGAAAAATCAGATTTCATGGCCGGGGTTCCAGGCAGCAAGGAGTCGTCGCAATTGTTCTTTACCTCGAAGAACGTGAGTTTTCAAGGTTCCAACCGGAATCTGCAGCACCGTTGCGGCCTCCACATGCGTCAGCCCGGTGCGGTAACAGAGGTGAAGCGCTAACGATTCCTCGGGCGATAACTGCTCGAGCGCTCGGCCCAGCGCATCGTTCAGTTCTCCATCTCGGGAATAGGTTGGGGTTTCCGCGGCAGTTTCGGTGGCGCGCAGACCATAGAGGAGTTCGTGATGCTTGCGGCGCGCGTTCCGAAATTCGTTGTGAGCGATGCCCAATAGCCAGGTGCGAAAACTGGCGTGGCCCGCGAAGCGCGTCAGATTTTTGAAGGCGGTCAGGAAGGTTTGCTGAGCCAAGTCATCAGCCGTCGCGGCATCTCCGCCCAACAGCTTGCGGAGAAAACCACGCACGGACGATTGGTGCCGAAGCACAAGTTCACCAAACGCCGCGCGGTCGTCCTTATCGATCGCGCGAGCGATCAGTTCGGGATCAGAGTTCTCGGCCAAATGTGGCAAGATAGGAGACCGCGGCGCAGTGACTTTGCGTGTGTAGTGCTACGGGCAATACAGCTCAGGGTTTGCGGCGAAACAACGCTCCGACCGCGCCGCTGAGGAGAAACGCGCAGCCGATGTACAGGGGAATGGCGCCGCCCGAGTGCCAGTTGATGCCGGGCCCGTCTGACATCTGGAAACTGATCGCAAGGCCAATAGCGACTAGAATCAGCCCCGTGCGCAAATCGCGGAAGGGGCTCCGGCGACTCCAACGCGCGTCACATTCGGGACCGAAAGGGCGAGTGTTATCCGTCCAAGACGGAGGCAGCGGCACGCCCTTCTCGAGGGATAACCGGACGGTTTCGTGCCACAGTTTCTGGCGCTGAAAGTGGAAGTAGATCGCGCTGACGGCGACTGCGACGGCCGCGGTCACGAAGGCGATGGGAATCAGGACCGGAGGGACAGAGAAATGATCAGGATGGAAATCAGCGATAAGCGAATGCATATGAGGTTGAGTTAATAGTGAGTGTCACCTCAGGCGCGTTTGGATTCAAAAAACGGAAAGTTCGATCGGCGCGGCACGGCGGGCTGATTTTTGAGGCGCGATCGAATATGGCCGAACGAAGCCGGCGCGGACAGCTGCAATCCGGCGCTTCTTTACTGGCGGGTCCCTAGCTTCTGGTCCGTGGTATTGTGCTCGTCTTGAAAGGGCGGCGGGACTTGCTTGCTACCATGCCGGACCGACC
>JAICMB010000806.1 GCA_025929455.1 Bryobacteraceae bacterium
CGTCTAAGCTTACGCCGTGCTCGGGGCCGGATGACGGCAGCGCCTCCGCGAGCTCGCCTGGATGCACGCGCGGGAGTACCGGCATCTCGCGTACGCTGTCGAGATAATCCGCGATCCAGTCTACGGCCTGATAGCCGCTGCGCCGGAACTCGTCAGCGCGCATATCGCGCTTCATCGCCGGGCACTGACACCGCGGCACTCGGCTTCCACTTTGGGCAGCCACGCGGTGAACCACTCGCCGAAATCGCGCAGCCGCTGCTTGCCCGCGGGGCCGAGGGGAACGGCATCCGCGCCGATTTTGAGCTTTCGCAAGCGGCATGCCTCTTTGATCGCGACGGGCGTGGGCAGCGGGTCGATCCAGGCCAGAAACTCGCCGATGTAGGTCTCCAGCCTCGCGGTGCGTTCCGCGTCGCCGGATTCAATTGCGCGACTGAGGCCGAGGAGCAGTTCGGGAACTGCACACGCAACCCCGGATACGGCGCCGCCCACGCCGTTCAGCCGCGCTTTCGCAAATAACGCGTCGCTTCCGACCAGCACCGTAACGGGATTGCGCCAGCGCGTCTCCACCAGCGCCGAGAGGTACTGCAGCGAGCCGCTCGAATCCTTGATGCCTGCGAATTTGCCGCTGCTCAGCAGATCGACCGCGGTGGCTGCGGTCAGCTCGTTTGTGAACGCGGGGATGTTGTAGAGGTAAATGGGAATGTCCGTGCCCGTCAACTCGGCGAAGCGCAAATAGAAGGCACGGATCGAATCCTGGTCGTAGCGAAAATAATACGGCGGCATCAGCAGCACGCCGCCGGCGCCCGCTTCGGCTGCCGCGCGGCTCAATTCCACCGCGCCGTCGAGCGTGGAATGCGATACGTTGACCAGCAGCGGCACGCGGCTGCGTCGCACCGCGAAGGTGGTCATGTGCATGCGATCATCGAGCGCAAAGTGCACGAACTCGCCCGTCGAACCAAGCAGCGCTATGGCGGAAACACCCTTCTCGCCGAGAAAGTCGACCAGCTCCAGCGTGGCCGCCAGATCGATGGACGTTTCGCCGCTGCGCCGGGGAGCTACGGCGGCCGCGATTATGCCGCCAAACTGGTTGCGCGCGGCGGCGCTCACTTATGGTCCTGGGCGTCGATTGTGGGCATAATGCCACTACCATTATGCAGGGCACGCTAGCGCACGCTCAGGAGCGAGGGCTCGCGGGATTCTGCCGCGATATTCCACCCACCACGGTCTCTTGACGCAAGCGGGCGAGTTCGCGGCGCGCAATCGCCGACCAGGAACTGCCGGGATCGGCTTTCAGGTACAGCTTCCAATGGTGTACGGCCTTGAGCGGCTGCCCGGTGTTCTGGTACAGCAGCGCGACGTTGTAGTGCGCGTCCGCATAACCGGGCTGGATGCGCAGCGCCGATAAGTAATGGCCAAGAGCGGCCGCGCGGTCGCCGCGTTCGTCCGCGAGGTTGCCGAGATTGTAGTGCGCCAGCGCGTAGTTCGGATCGGCCTCCAGCGCCTGCGAATAGGCGCGCTCGGCCTCTTTCATCATGCGCGCGTTGAAATACACGGTGCCGAGATTGACGAGCGCGCCGGCGGAAGATGGGTCCAGCTCGACGGCCTTGCTGTACGCCTCGATGATGCGCTCCTTGGCGGCGCCGGACTGTTCGAGCGCCAGGCCCTGCTCGAACCAGTGCTCTGCTTCGGCGCGCTGCCGCGCTTC
>JAICMB010000722.1 GCA_025929455.1 Bryobacteraceae bacterium
CTTCCCGGTCTTGTAATCGATGGCTTGCAGATCGCCGCCGAAGTAGCCGGCTCGCCGCTCGGCCGCTCCCCAGCCTTCGGGATGCTCGCTAGTGTCGGTCAGGTAAAACATGCTGAACTCCTGCTCCGTGCCGACGTAAAACAGTCCGGTCTCCGGATCGAAGCTCGGCGGCGGCCAGTTGGTGGCGCCACCTGTTGCAGGCGAAACGAGCACGCCGGGAACGGTCGCCTCTTTTTCCGCAATCGGTATCGGCTGGCCAGTGCTGCTGATTCCCTTCGACCAGTTCATGGTGCTGATCATGGGTGCGGTGACAAGTGCCTTGCCGTTCGTCCGGTCGAGCACGAAGAAGTAACCGTTGCGATTGGCCTGTATCAAAAGCTTACGCGGCTTGCCGTCTATCTCGCCGTCCACCAGCACGGGAGTCTGCGCGGCGTCCCAGTCGTGAGTGTCATGGGGTGAAGGCTGGAAATACCACGCCAATTTTCCCGTATCCACGTTCAACGCGACGATGGAACACGTATATAGGTCGTCGCCCTTGCGGCTCTTTCCCGTCAACACCGGGTTCGGGTTGCCGGTTCCGATGTAGTACAGATGTAGCTCGGGATCGTAAGTGCCCGGAATCCAGGTCATGCCGCCGCCGTGCCGCATGGCGTACTCGTCGGGCCACGACTCCCAGCCGGGATCGCCTTTCTTCAGCGGCTCACTCCACCACTTCCACTGAATGGTGCCGGTTTCGGGGTCATGGGCTTCGAGAAATCCCGGGACGTCGAGTGAGTCGCCGCCTGTCCCAACGATCACATGATTACCCACAATGATCGGCGCGGGCGTCGAGAAATACTCCTGCTTGACGTCGGCTATCTCAACATGCCAGCGCTCCTTGCCGGTGCGCGCGTCGAGTGACACTAGATAGTTATCCGGAGTCTCGAAGAACAGCCAGTTGCCGTACATGCCCATACCGCGGTTGCCGATATGGATGCCGCCCTTGGTCTTCCATGTGTAATGCCACAACTGGCGCCCGGACCGCGCATCGACAGCCCAGGCGTTGTCGGGGGTCGCGAAATATAAGACGCCGTTCACCATCAGCGGGGTAGCTTTAATGGTCGAAACATCCCGAGCGGGAGGCCCTTCGGCGAGTTTGCCCTCACCACCTACGATCGCGCCCGGCGTTAGGCCTGGCTTCACACGAAAGATCCACGCGAGAGTGAGGTGCTTGACGTTCGATTGATTGATCTGGTCGAGCGTGCTGAAGCGCCGGCCCGAGTAATCGCCGTTGTACGTCGGCCAGGCATCGGTCGGCGGTTTCAATAACAACGCCGGATCGAGCCGTTGCGCATTTGAAAGCGCCGGCGCCGCGGCACACAGAAGGGCTGCTATAGCTAAGTTGACTTTCATTTCAGAGTCACCAGATAAGCGGTGAGATTGTGAATATCGGAGTCGGTATATCGGAGTAGCTGATCGAGATGCGCCTGCAAGCGGTTGTGCAGTTCGACCCGCGGAGTGTCGCCGCTGCGCGTAAATGAACGATACATGCCGTCCGCTTCGCGAAGGGCCACATTGAAGTCGTCATAGTTGACCAGAGCGCCCGTGTAGGACTGGCCGGACGGCAGCGTGACCGTTGCAGAAAGCGCATGCACCTGGTGCGGCGGATTGCCCTCGGTCCACGTAAAGCGCGGCTCCAACATTCGCTCCTGGAGTTTGGCAGCATCGTATTTCGCTCCGATGTGCTGCAGATCGCCGGTAACCGAATGACATGAACTGCAGTGGCCTGCGCCGTTAAAGTAGGCTTCGCCCGCTTTGGGGTCGCCCACGACGATGTTCAGAATCTTGTAACTGCCGCGGTCTGCCGCCGCCTGAATTGAAGCGTGCAGAAAATTTGCGATGTCGGCGATCTGCTGCTCTGAGAACGCAAACCGCGGCATTCCTTTATCGAGGCGTCCGTTCAGGACCACCGGCCCGATCTTGTTGCCCTTGTCGTCATCGAGCACCAGGACAGAACGCAGCAAGTCCGGCCCTTTTTCACCGCCGGTCGCGGAAGCGCCGTGACAGAATCCGCATGACGAGACGAACGTCGCCTTTCCTCGTTCGACAGAGGCGGGATCGTATTTCGGCGGCGGATGCTTCCGGCCGCCGCTCTCGGTCTGACAATTTGCCGGCAGTACCACGGCTGCGGCGACAGCCGCCGCAAGAAGGAAACCTTTGTTGATCATGTA
>JAICMB010000016.1 GCA_025929455.1 Bryobacteraceae bacterium
AAAACTTCTGCCGCTATGCTGAGCAATTGCACCACCTACCGATTCACCCAGGGTGGCGCGACCGGTCGCGTTTTGCCGGTTGCGGCTCGCGCCGCGATGCTGGATATTTCGAACTGCCGCACCTCCGTCTTCATCTCCTTCCATGCCGAAGCGCAGCGCCGGCATGGGCCATCACAAACCTTTTAACTTTATTCGCCCAATCCCCTCAACAACTTACAGCCATTTTTAAAAACCATCGCTCGTTTTCCCGCCCTCGCCTGATACCGTCAAATCGCAATGAGCAAGCGCAATCGCAGCAACAACCCCTGGCTGTCACGCCGCCCTGAAACCACCGCCGCCGCTGCTACCGGCCCGCGCACTCCGGAAGGCAAAGCCATCTCCTCCCAGAACGCCCGCGTGCACAACCTCACAGGCGAACACATCGTCCTCCCGCACGAAGACGCCGCCGCCTACGAGCGCCTCCTCTCCGGCCTCATGATCACCTACCGTCCCGAAGACGAATCCGAGAAGCTGCTGGTTCGCCACGCCGCCGAATCGCAGTGGCTCATACTCCGCGCCGCCCGTCTCGAAGCCGCGATGATGACCCTCATCGCCGCCGGTGAAGACGCCAAGCCAGCGACGCCCGACCAGCGCATCGCCGCCTACATGCTGTCCAAGCCCGGCGACGCGCTCGCGAAAGCCCTCCGCTACCGCACCTCGGCCGAGCGTTCCTTCTACCGCGCCATCAAAGAGCTCGACCGCATCGCCGACATTCGCGCCCAAGCCGAAGAAATCGCAGCCACTTACACCCCCAACCAGTTCGTTTCGCAAAACGGCCTGCAAGCACCCGTAGGACAGGCAGTCTTGCTGCCTGCCCTGCCGCCAATACCGTCCATCCCACAGGCCTCGGTCGCAGCGCCGCAGCACTGATATACTCATCCGGAGGTCCACGCCATGCGCTCCCTCCTTCTTGTATGTAGTTTTCTACTCGTCCCGGCGCTGGTCGCCCAAACTCCCGGCCTGCTGCCGCAAAAGCCCGCGCTCAGCCGCACCCAGATCGTCTTCTCCTACGCCGGCGATCTGTGGAGCGTCCCGCGCGAAGGCGGCGAGGCTCGCCGTCTCACCACCGGACCGGGCATCGAAACCGACCCCGCGTTCTCGCCCGACGGCTCGCAAATCGCCTTCACCGGCGAATACGACGGCAACGTCGACGTGTTCGTCATGCCCGCGGACGGCGGCGTTCCCAGGCGCCTCACGTATCATCCGCGGCCCGATATCGTCGTAGGCTGGACGCCCGACGGCAAGCGCATCCTATTCACGTCTCAGCGCGAATCCGCCAACGACGGCGACCATCTCTACACCATCGCACCCGACGGCGTCTTCCCGGAACGCGTGCCGCTGCCCATCGCCGAGCAGGCCTCCTACGCGCCCGACGGCCGCCATCTCGCCTACATGCCCGTCTTTCAATGGCAGCAGGCTTGGCGTCGCTATCGCGGTGGCCAAACGCGCAAAATCTGGATCGCAAACGTGGCCGACTCCAGCATCGTCCCCATCCCGCGCGAAAACTCCAACGACTTCAACCCCATGTGGGTCGGCGACAAAGTCTATTTCCTCTCCGATCGCGCTGGCGCCGTTACGCTCTATTCCTACGATCTGCGCTCGAAACAGATCAAGAAATTGATCGACAACAACGGCCCGGACCTCAAGTCCGCCTCCGCGGGCCCGGACGCGATCGTGTACGAGCAATTCGGTTCCCTGCACCTCTACGACTTGAAAACCGCAAAGACGAAAACCGTCGACGTGCGACTTGCGGGCGACTTGCCCGAAGTGCGCGAGCATTTCGTGAACGTCGCCAAGCGTCTGCGCAACCCCGATATCTCGCCCGGCGGCGCCCGCGCCGTGTTTGAAGCCCGCGGCGAAATCGTTACCGTGCCCGCCGAGAAAGGCGATCCGCGCGACATCACCAACACCGCCGGCGCGAACGAGCGCGATCCTGTGTGGTCGCCCGACGGCCAGACCATCGCGTACTTCTCCGACGAGTCCGGTGAGTACGAACTGCACCTGCGCTCGCAAAGCGGCATGGGCGACGTCACGCGCATTCGCCTCGGCGAAAAGCCCGCGTTCTATTCCTCGCCGCGCTGGTCGCCCGACAGCAAGAAAATCGCGTATCTCGACAACCACATGGGCGTCTGGTACATCGACCTGGCTCAGAAAAAGCCCGTGCTGGTGGACAAAGATTACTACCAGTCGCGCGAGGCGATCGCGCCCGCGTGGTCACCCGACAGCAAGTGGCTGGCGTACTCGAAAAGTCTGCCAAGTCAGATGCGCGCGATTCACATCTACTCGCTCGCAGACGGCCAGACACACCAGATCACCGACGGCATGAGTGAAGCGCTTTCGCCGGTGTTCGATAAAGGCGGCAAGTATCTCTATTTCACTGCTAGCACCGACTCCGGACCCGCGATGGAAGAAGACCTCCACAGCGCCGTGCGCCCCGTCTCGCGCAACATATATCTGATTGTGCTCTCGAAAAAAGAGACCTCGCCGCTCGCGCCCGAAAGCGATGACGAGAAAGTCGCCGCCGACAAGAAGGACGCGAGCGACAAAGACAAGAAGGACGCCTCCGGCAAGGACGCCAAAAGCGCCGCGGACAAAAAGGAACCCGACGTGGTCATGGATCTCGATGCCATCGGCCAGCGCATCCTCGCGGTTCCCATGCCCGCCCGCCGCTATGTAGATCTGCAGGTCGGCAAGAGCGGCACTCTATACGCGTTAGAAGCACCGCCGTTCGTACCCGGCCCCAACCCGCCCGCCATGACCGTGCATCGTTTTGATCTCTTGAAACGAAAAGAGGACACGCCCTTCTCCGGAGTACGCGCCTTCCGCGCTTCGTTCAACGGCGAAAAGGTTCTGTATCAACGGGGCGATAACTGGTTCATCACCGCGCCGCATCCGATGGCGTCCGGCTCCGGCCCGTCGAGCCCTCCGCCGCCAGCAGGCGCCGGCAGCGGCGAACTGAAGACCGCCGGTATCGAAGTCCGTGTCGACCCGCCCGCCGAGTGGAAGCAGATGTACCACGAAGTCTGGCGCATCGAGCGCGACTTCTTCTACGACCCCAACCTGCACGGCCTCGATCTGACCGCTGCCGAAAAACAATACGAGCCCTACGTCGATCACGTCGCCTCGCGGAGCGACCTGAACTATATCTTCATTGAGATGCTTGGCGACATCACGGTCGGCCACATGTTCATTGGCGGTGGCGACATGCCCGAAGTGAAGCATGTTCCCACCGGCCTGCTCGGCGCCGATTACGAAATCGCCAACGGCCGCTACCGTATCGCGCGCATCTACGGCGGCGAAAACTGGAACCCCAACTTGAAAGCGCCGCTCACGCAACCCGGCGTGAACGCCGCGGTGGGCGACTATCTGCTGCAAGTGAACGGACGCGACATCCCGTCCTCTGCAAACCTCTACAGCTTTTTCGAAGGCACCGCCGGCAAAGCCGTCGTCATCCGCATCGGTCCTGATGCCTCAGGCGCCAATGCGCGCGATGTCACCGTCGTCCCCATTCCCGACGAGCACGGTCTCCGCCACCTCGACTGGGTCGAAGACAACCGCCGTAAGGTCGATCAAATGACCCACGGCCGCGTCGCTTACGTGCACATGCCCGACACCGCGTTCGGAGGCTTGACGAGTTTCAACCGCTACTTCTTCGCGCAGGTCGGCAAAGAAGCGGTCATCATCGATGAGCGCTTCAACCACGGCGGCGCGCTGGCCACTGACATCATCGAGTACCTGCAGCGCAACAAGCCGATGAGCCTCGTCACGTTTCGCGACGGCGCTGATCTCGTCCAGCCGTATGGCGCGATCTTCGGACCCAAGGTCATGATCATCAACCAAAATGCCGGCTCGGGCGGTGACGCCATGCCGTGGTACTTCAAGCGCGCCGGGGTCGGTAAACTTGTCGGAACGCGCACCTGGGGCGGGCTCGTCGGCATCTTCCCCGTTCCTGAACTGATGGACGGCGGACGCGTCACCGCTCCCAACGCGGCGGTGTGGAATCCCGACGGACATTTCGACGTGGAAAACCACGGCATCGCGCCCGATCTCGAAGTCATCGAGGACCCCGCGGCCGTGCGCAAAGGTCACGACCCGCAGCTTGAAGCCGCCGTGTCGCTGGTGATGGACGAACTAAAGGAGCACCCCGTCCCGCATCCCCACCGCCCGGCATATCCGAACTACCACCCGCGCCCGCTTGCGAACGCGCGCTGACCGGTGGGGCGGCCAGTCTTGCTGGCTGCCCTCTTGCCCCGACAACCAACACCTCGGGGTGAGTCGCGCCTCTATGTCGCCGCCGCGCGCGCCTCCGCTCGGTTTGCCCAGCGTGCCTTCAGGTACGGCACGTTCAGCCAGCGCATGCGCGCGCGCGACAGCCAGTACATCAGCCCTGTAATCGCGATCGCCGCAAGCGCCGCCTGCCAAATCGTGAGCGCTTGTTTCAAGAACCACAGCTCGTTGCCGTAGATCAACTCGATATGCACCCAGTACACCAGCAACGACGTCATGCCGACCTGCCGCACCAGTCCCACGCGCCCCGGCGCCTGCACCGTCGTCCACAGATACGCGGACGCCAGCAGGATCAGAATCACGCCGGTGCGAATCAGGATCAGCATCGGGCTGTTGATCCAAAACTCCGAATGCGGATACAGCGAGTACGGAATGCTTGAGAAATGTTCGCCCGCGTAGATCGCGCATAAGCCCGCCAGCACACACCATCGCATCAACGCGTCGATGCCCTCTTCTGCCGTGCGGTGAATCAGCGCTCCTGCCGCCATGCCCGCGGGTATGTAGGATGCTACAGGGAAAAACGCGAAGTTGCCCTTCGATGGCACAAAGTAATCGCGCAGGAAGGCCGGTGTCGCTCCCCAGTCGATCAGTCCGGCGAGCGGCGCGAACGCCGCGATCAGCACGCCCGCGATCACCGCGCCCTGTATTCGCAGCCGTGCAGGTAACGCCGCCACCACCGCCATCACCGCCGTCGCCAACGCCATGCAGTTGAGGATGTCCACGCGTAAGAGGTCATGCCAGGCCATCAGCGAAACCTTGAAGCCCCACAACTGCAGCCGGAACAACAGCGCGATCGCCATGAGATAGGCGGCGCGCTTCATCGTGTCGGCGGCGCGCCGCTCCGGGCTCCAGCCCTTCGAGTCCGCGCGCTCGATGCGCCACGCCAGCGTGATGCCCGTCACGAACAAAAACAGCGGGGCCGCCAAACCGCCAAAAAATTGCGACAGCAGGTAGGCGTGCGTCTGCCGCAGATCCGGACGCGTGAACGAGTTGAACGTGTGCGTCTGGATCATCAACAGCACCGCACCGCCGCGCAGCCAGTCCACATACGGGATGCGCTTGCGAACGCCGATCTTGACCGTGCTGTAGAGGGCCGTTTCCGCCTTCACTCGTTCCTATTGTCCGATAGCGTGGGGCAGGCAGTCTTGCTGCCTGCCCGGTCTCTAGCGGCCGAATCCCAGCCCGCTCCCAATCACGCGCCCGCCGCGGTCCACCACCGCCGTCGCCGTAAAGCCCAACCGCGCGTCCATCAACTCAACCTTAGTCGCACCCTCGGGTTCCGGAACCGAAACCTCACGCCACACCGGGAACTGGTCGAAGTACTGCATGACGCGGAATGCGGGCGTCTGCCGTGCGGCCGCGACCGCGGCGAGATTCGTCGGCTTATATATGGTCACGCCCGCGCCCGGGTCGAACTCGCCGGTCACGTTCACTTTGAAGCGCTTATACAGCACCGCCGTCTCGATCCATCCGTTCCAGCGAAACGGGTTCCCCGGACCCGGAAACGCACCCACCCGCATGGGCAGGCGCCCGTCATACATGCGCGCTTCAAGCGTATTCATTGCGCGCGTGTGCAGCACGTACCGACCGTAGTCATACGCCACCATGAAGACCAGCACCGCAACGGCCAGGCCGCGGCCGGGTCCCGACCGCGCGCCGATTTCGCTGCTCACCAGCCGGGCCAGCCACGGCCACACCCATGCCACGATCAACACCGCCCACAGCCAAAAATCAATGACGCTCACGAGGTCGGCGTGCAGCCAGGCGCTTGAAAACGGCAGCAGCAGACGGATGCCGTAGGAGTTGGTCCAGTCGAGCAGAACGTGGCTCAAGACGGCGATGAACGAAACGGCGTACGCGCGCGCCCACCCGCGCCAGCTTCGCCCCACCAGCAATCCGATGAGCGCGGGCACGATCGCCATCAGCGGCATGCAGATGAACGAGTGTGCATATCCGCGGTGAAACCGCAGATAGTCGGCCGTCCCGCCAAACAGGCTGAAGCCGTCGATGTCAGGAATGTTGGCGGCAAGGATGGCAACCAGCGTCGCCCGCGGATAGAAGCGGTTCAGCCCCGCCCTACTCAACATCAGGCCGGTAAGTGAGTGGGTGAGATTATCCATCGCGGCTACGCGCGCCAGCGCGGATCGGAATATCGGCGCTCCGCGAACGACGGTGGCGCCAGCAACGTGAGCGCGTCGGGCACGATTTCAACCGACGCGGGCAGCCGTCCGGCATACTCGCCGTCCACCTGCACGTACACGCGCGTGTCCTCCGGGTATTGGAAGGCCACGCGCTTTGCGCGTGTTATGTCGATGCCGGCCAGGTCCTTATGACGGCCGAGCGCGACCATCAGCAGATAACGCGCGTACGGCAGAGTGCTCTTGCCGCGAAACAGAACGACTTCAAAATCGCTCTCCATGAGTTTGATATTGGGTGCAATCTCGAGCCGGCCGCCGTAGTTGCGGACGCGGCACGCGACCGCGAAGCTGGCTTGCCGGTGCTCGCCGCCGCACAGGTCCACGTCGAACTCGGGCAGCCGCCTGATGCCCTGCGATGTTGCTGCGATCCAATACGCTAATTCGCCGAGTGCCTTTTTGACGCCGGCCTTCACACGATAAACGATGCCCGCGTCGAAGCCCACGCCGCACATGCAGAGAAAGTAGCGCCCATCAGGATCGGCGGCCGTGCGCAACAGACCGAGGGAAATACGAAGCGGCACGTATGACGCAAGCGACCGCGCGACACGATGCATGCTGCCGCCGATGCGCAACTCGTGCGCCAATACGTTCGCGGTACCCGCCGGCAGAATTGCCAGCGGAACCGCTGAGCCCGCGACACCGTTCGCAACCTCATTTATCGTGCCGTCGCCGCCGGCGGCCAGGATCAAATCCGCGCCGCGGGCAATCTGTTCGCGCGCGATTGCCGCCGCCGTGTGCGGCCCCGTGGTCGGCACCGGCTCGGCCGCAATTCCGGCGTCGCGCAAGGCATCGAGCGCGTGCCGGATCGCGTGTCCGGCCCCGCGTTTCAGTTTGCCCGCAACGGGGTTGTATATAAGGGAGGCTCGTTTGTAAGTCGGGATAACCTGATTATAGAAAACCGCATGAGCAGGACCTCTACGGCCGTCCACCACAGCGCGGAGCATCGTGACGTTGCCCGCCAGATCGCGGATTTGCGCGACCAACTGCGGCATCATGAATACCTCTACTACGTGCTCGACGCGCCCGAAATCACGGACGCCGAGTACGACAGCCTCATGCGAGGGCTGCGCGCGCTCGAAGAAGCGCACCCCGAGCTGATCACGCCCGATTCCCCGACACAGCGAGTCGGCGGCCGACCGCGCGAAGGCTTTGTCAAAGTGCGGCACAGTTCGCCGATGCTGAGCCTGGATAATGCATTGAACGAGGGCGAACTGCGCGAGTTCGACCGGCGCGTGCGCGACCTGCTGGGGGGCGCGGCGTATGAATATGTCGCCGAGCTGAAGCTGGACGGACTATCGCTGGCTGTCCGTTATCGTGACGGCGCATTCGAGCAGGCGCTCACGCGCGGTGACGGTCTAACCGGCGAAGATGTTACCGAGAACGCGCGCACGATTCGCTCGCTGCCGTTACGTGTGAAAATCGATCTCGCCGCCTTTGAAGCGCGCGGCGAAGTCGTCATGACCAAGCACGCCTTTGAGCGTGTCAATCGCGAATGCGATGAAAACGGGCAGCGTCGCTTTGCAAACCCGCGCAACGCGGCCGCAGGCGCTCTGCGCAACCTCGACCCGCGCGTGACGGCATCGCGGCGCCTCGAATACTTCGCGTACTTTCTGTTGGTCGAGGGCGATTTCTATTACCCCACGCATTGGGACTCGCTGGAAGCGCTCGCCAAGATGGGCTTCAAGGTGAATCCCTATCGCAAGAAGTGCCGCGGCCTCGATGAACTGCTGGCGTTCTGCAAGGAGTGGGAGGAGAAGCGCGACAGCCTGCCCTATGAAATCGACGGCGTGGTCGCGAAGGTCGACGACGTCGCGCAGCAGAAGGCACTGGGATGGACGGCGAAAGCGCCGCGCTGGGCGATCGCGTTCAAGTTTCCCGCGCGGCAAGCGGAGACCGTGGTCGAGAACATCGGAGTGCAAGTCGGGCGTACGGGCGCACTCACACCGGTTGCTCATCTGGCGGCCGTCAGCATCGGCGGCGTGACGGTGACGCGTGCCACTTTGCACAACGAAGACGAGATCGAGCGGCTCGGGGTCGAGATTGGTGACACCGTGCTAGTGGAGCGCAGCGGCGACGTCATCCCTAAAGTGGTTCGCGTGGTCCGGCAAGGCGCGCACCGCCACCGCTTTCAGATGCCGAGCAAGTGTCCGGTGTGCGGCGGCGCGGTAGAGCGCCAGCCCGGCGAGGCGGCCAGCCGCTGCATCAATACAAACTGTCCCGCACGGTTGAAAGAATCGATCCTGCACTTTTCGGCGCGCGGCGTCATGGACATCGACGGCCTGGGTGAAGCGCTAGTGGACCAACTCGTCGAGAAAGGCCTCGTCAAGAGCATTCCGGACTTGTACGATTTAACGCTGGACGCGCTCGTGGGTCTCGAGCGCATGGGCACAAAGAGCGCGCAGAAGATTCTGGACAACATCGACGCGTCGAAATCCAAACCGCTGGCGCGTGTGCTCAACGGCCTGGGCATCCCATTCGTCGGCGAGCGCACTGCGCAAATTCTCGCCGATACGTTCGGCAGTATCGAAGCCATCATCAAATCCGACGAGGACAGGTTGCAAGCCGCGGAGGAAGTAGGGCCGAAGGTTGCCGCGGCCATTCGCGGATTTTTCGCGGAGCCGCGCAATTGCGAGATGGTGGAGCGGCTGCGCAAGGCCGGGCTCACGTTCGAGCAGAACATCGTGCACGCCGGTCCCGGGCCGCTGACCGGCAAAACATTCGTGCTCACCGGTACACTGCCGAATCTTACGCGCGAAGAAGCGAAGGAGAAGATCGAAGCCGCGGGTGGCAAGGTGGCGGGCTCCGTCAGCAAAAAAACCAGCTACGTCGTTGCGGGCGAGGAAGCCGGCTCAAAGCTCGACAAGGCCCGCGACCTCGGCATCGCGATCATCGGCGAGCGCGAACTGCTCGACATGGTAGGCGGATAAAACGTGGAGACCATCGTCGCCACGCTGCGTGCCTGGGGACCCGCCGGGGTCATGCTGCTGGCGGTGCTCGACTCCATGGGCATTCCGGTAGTGGGCGGCGTCGACGCGCTGCTGATCTGGATCGCAGTGCAGAATCCAAAGCAGGCTTATGCGGCGGCATCCATGGGTATTCTGGGATCGCTGATCGGCAGCCTGGTGCTGTTTGCCATTGCGCGCCGCGGCGGCGAAGCGTATCTCCACAAGCACACCATTAGCGCGCGCGGCGCCCGATTCAAGCGGTGGTTTCTCGAATACGGACTGCTCACCGTTTTCATTCCCGCACTGATTCCGATTCCGCTGCCGCTCAAGGTATTTGTAATCGCGGCGGGCGCGCTCGGTGTCAATCCCGCGGTCTTTATCGGCGTGTTGGCGCTCGCGCGCGTGCCGCGGTATTTCGGGCTAGCTTACATGGGGCGCACGCTCGGCGCGGATACGATTCCGTATCTCACGCATCACGTGTTTCTGCTGCTGGGGATCTCCGCCGCGTTGTTCGCCGTTCTCTATGTCTTGATCAAACTCATCGACCGCAGAAGAAAGCTGCGGCAGATCGTGAGCGAGTAACCGTGCCGCGTACCTCACGGCTTTCTTCTGTGGTCTGCTATTCGCCGCTGCAGTAAATGCGCAATCCATGGCGACTATCGATCCAAACGTCTTTGAGACGCGACCGTTTGAATTTGTTTCCGAAGCGACCGCTCCCTCACGGTCGCGGCTCGGTAGCATTGCGCAGTGATTCCGAGCCGCGAGCGTCAGCGAGCGGTGGCCCGAAGAGCCAGCGGCAAGGCACCGAGCGTGGCGGTGCTCGCGTTGTATGACGCGAGGCGCAAGGCGATGTTGAGGATGCAGCCACGCAATTGCAAGCGACCATGTCGGTGGTTGGAGCGCGACCAGCGCACGTGGCAGGCCAACAGCGCCGCGCTACTCTGGATTCATGTACTGCCGGGCGGCCCTCGCGGCCGCCATTCTTCTGTTGCCTGCGCCTGGGTTCTCCTACTCGGTTTTAACTCACGAGGCGATCATCGATACCTGCTGGGATGCACATCTGAAGCCGCTGATCGTGCAGCGGTTCCCGCAGATCGCGCCCGACGATTTAGTGAAAGCCCATGCGTATGCGTACGGCGGCGCAATCGTTCAGGACATGGGTTACTACCCGTTCGGGAGCAGGTTTTTCAGCGACCTCGTGCATTACGTTCGCACGGGCGGATTTGTGCTGGCACTGCTGCGAGAGTCGAGCGATCCGAACGAATACGCGTTTGCGCTCGGTGCGCTGGCGCATTACACCGCCGACAATATCGGGCACCCGCAGGCCGTGAACGTGATTGAGCCCGTCTTGTATCCGAAGATCGGTCGGAAGTTCGGCCGGCGCGTGACCTATGAAGACGCGCCCGCCGATCACCTCAAAACAGAATTTGGGTTCGATGTTTTAGAGGTCGCGCGCGGCAATTTCGCACCGCAGGCTTATCACGACTTCATCGGATTCGAGGTATCGAAGCCCGTGCTGGAGCGCGCCTTCTTCGACACGTACTCGCTGCACTTAAAAGATGTGTTTGGCAACCTCGATTTGGCGCTCGGCACATATCGCTACACGGTGGGTGGGCTGATTCCGAAAATGACCAAAGTGGCGTGGTCACAGAAGAAGGACACGATCGAGAAACTGCATCCCGGCACCACGCGCGACCGCTATCTGTACCGGCTGAAGGTATCGATGTACCGGAAGAACTGGGGCGAGACGTACCACAAGCCCGGCATCACTTCGCGCATTCTCGCGTTTGTGTTCAACCTGATTCCGAAGGTGGGACCGTTCAAAGCGTTCGCGATCCATGTTCCGGGCGATGCGGACGAGAAAGTATTTCTGAAAAGTTTCGACAACACGATCGCCGCATATCAAGGGCGGCTGCGGCCGGGCAGCATCGTGACGCTGGCGCTCGCTGATACCAATCTCGACACGGGTGCAGATGCCAAGCACGGCGAGTATCGCATGGCCGACGATGCATGGGCCAAGTTGGAGCAGAAGCTTGCCTCCGCGCACGCGGATCCATCGCCGGCGCTTGCGGCGGCGCGCGAGCGTTTTAACCGCTAGCGCTGAATACAGAGTCGAATCGCGGACGAGGCGGGTTTGGCAACCCGCCGCAGGCTGACAGCCTGCCCCACCGGTCACGTTACCCTCGGAGCTTATGGCTAGGATTCTCGTCACCGGCGGCGCGGGTTATATAGGATCGACGACGGCGCAGGTATTGCTGCGGCATTCACACGAAGTCACCATCGTCGACAATCTCTCGCGCGGGCACGAGCACAACGTGAAGGGCTTGCCGTTTCACAAGGTGGACATCGCCGATACGGCTCGGATGCGCGAGATCCTATCGTCGGGCATCGACGCGGTGGTTCATTTCGCGGCTTACATCGCGGTGGGTGAGTCGACACGCGAACCGGCGCTGTATTTCGGCAATAACACGGGAGGCACCATATCTTTGTTGCGCGCAATGGAGGAGGCCGGTGTATCTCGCCTGGTGTTTTCGTCGACAGCGGCCGTATACGGCAACCCTACGGTGGTACCCATTCCCGAGACGTCCCCCTTCGCTCCGGTTAGCCCGTATGGCGAATCCAAAGTGATGGTCGAAACTGTACTCGGCTGGTTGGACCGCCTGCGCGGGTTGCGCAGCGTTGCGCTGCGTTATTTCAACGCATGCGGCGCGGACCCCGAGTGCGGTCTCGGCGAGGAGCACGAGCCGGAAACGCATCTGATTCCGCTGTTGTTTCGCGCGATCCGCAGCGGCAGCCCCGTGACGATCTTCGGCGAGGACTACGATACACCGGACGGCACTTGCGTTCGCGACTACATCCATGTCACGGATCTGGCGGAAGCGCACGTAGTGGCGTTGGACAAACTGCTAGCCGGCGGATCCTCGGATGTGTTTAATGCCGGTACAGGAACGGGGCATTCCGTGTTGGACGTGATTGGCGCTGTCGAAGAAGTAACGGGAGAGAAGGTGCCACGCGAAAAAGGTCCGCGCCGGGAAGGCGACGCGCCCGTGCTGGTAGCGAACTCCGAAAAGCTACGCCGCACGCTTGGATGGAAGCCGCGCTATCCGGACTTGACCGAGGTGATCCGCACGGCTTGGGAATTCGAAAAGCGTAAAAAGCCGTGACCCGTGGGCCTACGGCGCCGCTCCCGGCGTGCCCCCGCCGCCCGGACCCTGCGAGCGTCGCGACGCCCAATACTCTTTCATCCGGCGGGAAACTTCCTCGCGTTCGGCTTCGCTCATGTTTTTGCGTCCGCGGCGTGGGGCAGGCCGCGATTGCGCTGCTTCCAGTTCTTGCAGGCGGGCCTCCAGGCGCTGTATGGTACGGTCCAGTTGCTTCTTTTCCGCATACAACTCACGGAGAGTCTTATTGACGTCCATATAGGAGCGCGGCCGGACGCACGGAACCTACCCTTATCGTAAAAACACCCACCGTAATTCTCCACAGTTTCCGTACTATTACGATACCAGTACGTACCAAGTAAGCGGGCCTAAGCTTGTCTACGCGACCCACCATAGATACAAGCTGGACGCCGTACCGGCACACCTTGTTGCGAATATGCATAAAACTGGGCTTTTCTGCGCATCTCCGCAACACGGTGAGTAACGTACATGACTTTGCATTGCGGCCCTGCGCTAAAAAACGGGCGCGACGCGGTTCCTCCGAATCGCGTCGCGCCATCCAGACACGCTTCAGAACTGCCCGGAACTGAAGCGATTGCTCAGGAGCCTTGGACACAAATAAAGGCAGCGGAACAGGGGAGCCGCGAGCAGAAGATCGGGACGCGGGATTGAACCTATGCGGCTGCCTAATGCTATAAGCGAGAGCTGCCGATGGAAAGTGACATGGAACCGGTTTTTTGGTTTGGTTTTCCGGTGGTCATCGCGGTAGGGACGGCGGTGCTGGTCTATGTCATCATGCACGCGCGCATGCAAGCGGCGCTCGCCAAGGAACGCGGCCTGCTGGCAGAAACGGAAGCCAGGCTTCACGCCGAGACTAAAACCGCGGAAGAACGCGTCCGCGCCGCTGTCGAAGACGCGCGCCGCCGCGCGCTCGAGGAGTTATTTGGTGAGTTTCGAGTGGAAGAGCGGCACTACTTCCGTGAGCAGTTGACTGCGCAGGCACGGCGAAAGTCGATGGTGCTGCAGGAACGGCTGTATTTCCGTAATATCCCGCTGTCGAACTGGATCGAGCACGAGATGCTGGTGGAGGAGTCCGCCGCCGTACCGGCCACTACGGGGTCGAACGTATCGGTGTTCCGGCCGCGGCCGGCGCCGGTGGAAGCGGAAGTTGCCGTGCGGCTATACGAGAAGGCGGTTTAGCTGTCGTGAGAGAATAGATCTCCAGAACGGCTACGGGCATCCACGCGCGCACGTGCCAGTGCCATAATCGTGCCCCGATGAGCAACCTGCCCCGCAGAGCAGCGGAGCCGCAACCAAACCGTACGCGACGGGGCCGCGCCGGTCAACCCGGGGCAGCGTGCGGCAGTGGACGAGGCGGGTTTGGCAACCCGCCGCAGGCTGACAGCCTGCCCCACGACGGAATTTGCGCATGCTGCGAAGAAATTGGGAGGTAGCAGTACAGAACTCTTGGTGCGCTGCGGCGGTTTGAGGTGGGGCAACACACCTACTGCAAGAGCGTTTCGGAAACTTTTCAGCGGGCGCGATCGCGTTCGATCGCCAGCATGACAAGCTCCCGCGGATCGAGCAGATGTTGCGGTTGGAACTGACGCGCGTTCCACTTTGTTCCGGCCTCGAACTCCACGCCGATATAGTGCCCGATATCCCGGTACGCGCTGTAGCGGACCACACCGGCGAATTTACCTTTCCCGTACCGCACAGCTACGCGCGTACCGATCGGTATGTCGTGGTCAAGCTGAACGCAGATACCGGACTGCGAAATGTCTTCTAGATTCGCGATGTCACGATGAGCCCGCCCGGCTTCATCGCGCCAGGTAATATTCACTAACTCGGCACACATCATGCGAGGATCGCGGCGCTTTTCAAGCATACAGTCCTGTTATCGGCGGCAAGACGCTCCGCAATTAGGGCTTCACCCATCGGGTGAAAACCTTAGGACGGCCGCGCGGGCGCTACGCTAGGGATGGATATGACCAGAGCAAACGCGATCCTCACTGCTTTCGCCATAACGGGCTTGGCAAGTTTGTGCGCGCAGGACCAGCAGTACGTCAACAAACTGCCGGCGCCATACGCCACCCCTTCATCCAACAACAATCCCCACGTGGTGCCCGCACCTGGCGACGCAAAACTGCACGTGCCCGACGGTTTCGTCGTTGAGGAGTACGCCACGGGATTCAGCATTCCACGCTACATGCTGCAGGGCCCCGATAACGAGATCCTGTTGAGCGACAGCTCCGGTTCCGTTTACGTGCTCACCGACAATGCGCAACATAAAAACCCCGAGCGCAAGCAGATCCTCGAAGGCCTCGATCGGCCCTATGGCCTGGCGCTGCAAGATGGTTATCTATATGTCGGCGAGCGCACTTCCGTCAAACGGTATAAATACGATCCCAAAACAAAGACGGTCTCCGGCAAGGGCCAGGAAATCTTCCCGATGCACAGCTTCACGCAGAGCCATTGGACGCGCAGTCTGCTGTTCGATTCGCAGGGCAAGAAGCTCTATGTGGGCGTTGGCTCCGCGTCGAACGTATCGCCGGGTGGTCCGCCGGAGCGCGCGGCCATCAACCGCATGAATCCGGACGGCTCTGGCCACGAGCTATACGCGACGGGCACCCGCAATCCGATCGGCTTGCACTGGTACCCCGGCACGAACACTCTGTGGGCCGCGGTGCAGGAGCGCGATGCTCTGGGCGACGATCTCGTGCCCGATTACTTCACGCACATCGAACAGGGCGGCTTCTACGGGTGGCCGTACGCCTATTCCGGGCCGCACGAAGATCCGCGGCTCAAAGGGCAGCGGCCCGACCTTGTGAAAAAAACGATCACGCCGGATGTTCTGCTGCAATCGCATGTCGCGGTGCTCGACTTCGCGTTCTACACCGGCAAGCAATTCCCGAAGGAGTATCAGGGCGGCGCGTTTCTCGCGTTCCATGGGTCGTGGAACCGCTCTCAGCGGGTGGGCTACAAGGTTGCGTTCATTCCGTTTAGCGGCGGAAAGCCGAGTGGGCCGGTGCGCGACTTCCTCACCGGATGGATGATCTCGCCCGAATCGCGCGATGTATGGGGCCGCCCCGTGGCGATTCTGCAGTTATCGGACGGCAGTCTTCTGGTCAGCGACGACGGCGGGAAGAAGCTTTGGCGCATCTCGTACAAAGGTTGAAGCTTGCGGGTTCCGTAGGCGCGGCGGTCGGGCTCGGTGCGCTCCTGTTTGCGCAAGCTCCGCCACCACGCGCGGCCGCACCGAAAACTGACGCGGGGCTGAAGCCGTTCAACCACAAAGTGCATCTGGCGCTCGGCAATGTCGCACCGGCCATCGCGGCTGCGATGGACAAGGGCACGTACTTGTCGCCGCTGCCGGCGGCGGCACGCGAGCAGTTAAAAGCGGCCAACACCTGCCAGGCGTGCCATCACGGGTTGGAGCAGGCGGCCGCGCCGCCGGCCAACGCCGGGTTGCGCATGGCCGATTGCCTGGTATGCCATAACAAGATCGATCCACCGGACAGTTGCGCCTTCTGTCATACCAAAGACGCGCAGCTTCGCCCAGCGAGCCATACGCCGGATTTTCTCGACTCGCATACCAACAAAAACTCCGGACTGGACTACGCTACGTGCGCCGTTTGCCATGGACGCAAGTTCACGTGTATGGGTTGCCACCTGGCGGCGTAACGCTTACAGCGTGCGCAGAAGATCGAGGTCCACGTTGCCGCCGGAGATGATCACGCCCACGCGCTCCAACTCCGGCGGCAGTTTGCGAAGTAGCGCCGCGGCGGGCGCCACGGCCCCGCTCGGCTCGGCCAGCAGCTTCATCCGCATCAGCAGGAACCGCATGGCATCACGAATCTCGTCCTCGCTCACTAGCAGAACGTCTTCCGCGAGTTGCTGAATCACAGGGAACGTGAGCGCGCCCGGTTTCGGCGTACGCAATCCGTCCGCGATCGTCGCCGGGGCC
>JAICMB010000116.1 GCA_025929455.1 Bryobacteraceae bacterium
CCTGCTCGACGTCTTTTTGAAAAAAGAAATCCTCGCCGATGCCGTTCGGATACCGCTTCAGCGACAGCGGGCGGTCGCGGAGGTGCGGCAGAATCAGGCCGGCAACGGCGTTGTAATAATTGATGACGTCGCGTTTAGTGGTCCCGTCGTCGGGATAAAAGATTTTACTCAGGTTCGTGAACTTCAACGCCCGCCCGTCCACAATGACGGACTGTTCCGCCGTCGAGCCTGCCGCGACGACATCGCCGCCCTGCTCATCACCATCGCCGTTCAACTCCACGTCGCGCGCGTCCACGTCATCGCGCAGAGCGTCGAATACGGGCGCGCGCAGAATGCCGTCCGGCGTGAACTCCAGAAATTTGACCTTTGCGACGAGCTCCGGCTTCACCCACGTCACCTTGCGTCCGAGCCGGTTCGTAATCGCGCCGCTAAACGGACTTTTGTCCGTGATCAGCGGTTTGAGCTTCGCGTAAATATTCGCCAGCTTGCGTTCGTCGAACCCCGTCCCAACCTGTCCCGTATGCACCAGCTTGCCGTTCCGGTACGCGCCGAGCACGAGTGAGCTGAAGTACTCGCGCTCTCCATGAGTGAAACCGCCGATGACGAACTCCTGGTCCTGGACCACTTTGATCTTGAGCCAGTTGGAGCTGCGCCGGCCTTCATATTTGCTGTCCGCGCGTTTCGCTATGATGCCTTCGAGCCCGTTCTGGCGCGCGGCTTCGAGCATCTGGTCGCCCCCGGCGGTGAAGTGGTTGGAGTAGCGGATGCGCTCCGTCGTGGTCAGCCGTTCCTCGAGCACCCGCTTGCGATCCGCGAGCGTCGCGCCGCGCAGGTCGTAGCCGTCGAGATAAAGAAGGTCGAACAAATACAACGTGACGGGATTGGATCGCGACAGGTGCGCGATAGTGTTCGGGTCCCCCACGCTGATGCGCGGCTGTATGCGATTGAACACCGGGCGGCCCTTCTCATCGAGCGCGGCGATCTCACCGTCGAGAATCGCGCTCGTGCAGCGGAACCGATCCGGTAACACGGTCAGTTCCGGATACTGCGCGTCGCTGCGCTTCTGGTTGCGCGAGTAGATGCGCAACTCGCCGTCCTCGATGAAACACAGGGCGCGCACGCCGTCCCATTTGATTTCGTACAGCCAGCCCTCGCCCGCCGGCACGCTATCCGCGAGACACGCCAACATCGGCGACACCTGCTCCGGCATGGGCGCTCCCACGGCGCCGGCGATCGCGTCTATTGCGGGCTGCTTAGTTTTTTTTTTACTCGCAGCTTTACGAACGGCCTTTTTGGTCGTTTTCTTGGCAGCCGGAAGGTTTTCCGCGATTTGCTGCTGCGTGCGCCCGGTCGAAACGCTGCGTGCGTAGTCTTCTACATTCCAACCCGGCGAGGCGAACTCGTCGCGTTTTTTGATGAGCAGCCATTCGTTGCCCTTACCGCGCCCTTTCATGTGCACCAGGGCGTACTCGCCGTTGATCTTCTCGCCGTGAACTCGAAACTTCAAGTCGCCGCGCGCGAGTTGCTCATCAACGGAAGCATCGCCCAGCGGTTCCCACGTGCCGTGGTCCCACAGCATCACGCTGCCGCCGCCATACTCGCCCTTGGGGATGTTGCCTTCAAAGCTGCCGTAGTCGAGCGGATGGTCTTCGACCATCATCGCGAGGTGCTTTGAAAGCGGCTCGAGCGAAGGCCCTTTCGGCACCGCCCACGATTTCAGAACGCCGTCCCATTCGAGACGGAAATCGTAGTGCAAGCGTGTGGCGTCGTGGCGCTGTATGTAGAAGTGAAGCGTGCGCTCGGTGGGGGTCTTTTTCGGAACGGCGGGACCCGGCTCCGGTGTCTTGTCGAAGTGCCGCTTGCGTACGTACTCTTCGAGTGCCATGCGCATTTCAAGGGTACCGTGGGGCGGGGCGGGTTCGCTGGCAGCAGCCGTGCGCGCCTTCCCGACGGCCAAATGTTCAGTTGTGCTGCCCTTCGGTCTGCGACCCTAAAGTCATGTGGGGACGAATTTGTTGTGCCCTTACTGTTTGCATGCCGCTGGCCTTTACCAAGGCCCCGGAACTTCGGTTGGCGGGCGGCATCGCGCCCACCGCGTACACCGCGTCGCTAAACATCACGCCCAACCGCGACACCTTCACCGGTCACATCATCATCGATCTCACGGTGCACGCGCCGAGCAATGAGATTTGGCTCAACGCCATAAACCTGACGTTCACCAAAGCGCAGCTCACCGCCGGCGGCAAAACGCTCGCTGCACGCGTTCTCCCGTCCCCCGATCAATTCGCCGGCTTCGGCTTCGATCGCGAGATCGGCCCCGGCGCCGCGCAGCTCACCATCGACTACTCCGGCCGCATCAGCCGCATCAGTAGCGCCGGCATCTTTGAACTGCCGGACAACGGCAACTGGTACGTCTACACGCAATTCGAACCCACTGACGCGCGCCGCGCCTTCCCATGCTTCGACGAGCCGTCGTTCAAGGTGCCGTGGCAGTTGACGCTGACGGTCCCCTCCGGCGCCAAAGCTTTCTCGAACACGCCCGCGCAAGGCACAACGTTTATGGGCAGCATAGCGATGACACAGTTCACGCGTACGCGCCCGCTGCCCAGCTATCTCGTCGCGTTCGCGGTCGGTCCCTTCGACATCGTCGATGCGGGCCACGCCGGCAGCAAGCACACGCCGCTGCGCATCATCGTCCCGAAAGGCCACGCGCCCGAAGCGGCCTATGCTGCCGCAACGGTTCCGCAGTTGCTCGACCGCCTGGAAACGTACTTCGGTATCCCGTTTCCCTACGACAAGCTGGATAGCGTCGCGATGCCGATCAGTAATTTCGCGATGGAAAACGCCGGCCTGATCACCTACGGCTCCGGCAGCCTGTTATCTAAGCCGTCGGAAGACACGATCCGCCGCCAGCGCGGCATGACCGAAGTCGCCGCCCACGAAATGGCGCATCAGTGGTTCGGCGATCTGGTGACCACCGATTGGTGGAATGACATCTGGCTGAACGAAGCGTTCGCGAGCTGGATGGAAGGGAAAATCGTGAGCGAATGGAAGCCGGACTGGCACGTGGAAGTCGCAGCGCTCGAAGACAAATTCGAAGCCATGGGCCTGGACAGTCTTATGTCCACGCGCCGCATCACCCAGCCCATCCGCTCTGCCGGCGACATCGCCAACGCCTTCGACGCGATCACATATCAGAAGGGCTCCGCCGTGATCCGCATGTTTGAGCACTGGATCGGCACGGACACATTTCGGCGCGGCGTGCAGGGCTATTTGCATACCTACGCGGACCGCAACGCCAGCACCGCCGAGTTCCTCACCGCCATCAGCAAAGCCGCTGGCCGCGACATCGCACCGGCGTTCGACACATTTCTCGATCAACCGGGTATTCCCGTCGTCACGGCGCGTCTCGATTGCAACGCCAAGCCGCCGGCGTTGCATTTGGCCCAGCATCGCTATCTGCCCATCGGTTCACCCGGCCGCACCAACACAAAGGCCCGCTCCGAACAATGGCAAATTCCCGTTTGCATGGCCTACGGCGATGCGAGCAGCCACGATCACCGGCAGTGCACGCTGCTGAGTCAAACGGCGGCGGACCTGCAGCTCAAAGAAGGCAACGGCTGCCCGGCGTGGCTCAACCTCAACGAGGGCGCTTACGGCTACTATCGCGCGCGCGAAGACGACAAAATGATCGCCGGCGCATTAGCAGAAGGTGGCCGGCGGCTCTCGCTAGCTGGCCGCGTCAGTATGTTGAACGATCTGATCGCGCTCACCGAGAGCGGCGATGTCCCGCCTTCGACGGCGCTCGCCGTTGTTCCCGAGTTTGCCGCCGCGCGCGATCACAATGTCGTAAAACAGGACACCGCGATCGCGGGCCTGACCGAAGCCGATTTCATGCCCGCCTCGGAGCGGCCGAAATCGGAAGCGTACATCCGCCGCACCTTCGCCCCGCGTGCACGTACGCTTGGTTGGGGCCGCCGCGCCGCCGACAGTAACGACACCTTGCTGATGCGCGCCACGCTGGTGCCCTTTGCCGCGCGCAATGGCGCCGACCCCGAACTGCTCAACGACGCCGGCGCGCTCGCGCGCCGCTGGCTTCAGGATCGCTCCGCCATAACCGACCGCGGCATGATTGCCGACGTGCTGCAAGCAGCCGCGCAAAACGGAAACCGTGACCTGTTCGAGAAATATCTCGCCGCCGCCAAAGCCGCGCCCGACTCGCGCACGCGCCGGGAATTGTTGCGCGGTCTGGGCAGCTTCCGCGACCCCGCGATCGTCGAAAGCGCCCTCGGTTTGCTGCTAACAGGCGAGTTCGACGCGCGCGAAGCGTTCGTTCCGCTCCTATTAGGTCCGCTGCGCTACCCGGAGACGCGCGATCTGCCGTTCCAATTTGTACGTGCGCACGTTGACCAATTACTCGCGCGTCTTCCACGCGAAGTGGGCGGTGATTTCGCGGCCATGCTGCCGGAGACGGGCCGCGACTTCTGTGACGCGCAGCACCGCTCCGAAGTCCAGTCGTTCTTTGCCGGTCGCGTGCAGAACTACATCGGCGGCGAGCGCACGCTGCATCAGGTCATCGAAGCCATCGGAACCTGCATGGCGCAAAAGCGCGCCCTGGAACCCGAAATCGCGGCGTATCTCAACCACTAACGCCCGGTTGAACGAAAGGACACCGCCGTTTCGCACGTCTCCCTAAAAGCGCGAGAATTGGAGAATGGAGCTCACGGTAAACGGTACGGCACGAAACGTACGCAGCGCGGCGGGGCGCCCCCTGCTCTATGTCTTGCGAGACGAGCTTGGCCTTACCGGAACCAAGTACGGCTGCGGCGAAGGACAATGCGGCGCGTGCACAGTGTTGCTCGACGGCGCTGCGGTGCGCTCCTGTCTCACTCCGTTGCGGGCGGCCGCCGGCAAGCGCATCACGACCATTGAAGGATTGGAGCGCGACGGGCGGCTCCATCCCGTGCAGCAGGCCTTTCTCGACGCGGACGCGATGCAGTGCGGCTACTGCACTGCGGGCATGATCCTGGCGAGCGTGGCCCTGCTGGATAAGACACCCGACCCGGACATTGCCTCCATCCGCCACTCGCTGAACGGCAACGTGTGCCGCTGCGGAACCTATCCGCGCATCGTCCAGGCGGTGCGCCTGGCCGCTCGCGCGCAAGCGGGGGTGCGTAATGCCTGAGCCGCTTGAACTGGAGCGTTACGAATTACGCGAACCGCCATTTCATACGTTCGAGCCGGACCGCCGCGACTTCGTCAAGTTGCTCGGTGGCGGCATCGTGGTGCTGCTCGCCGCGGGCGATGCTGTCGCACAAGAATCCGGCGCGCGCGGCCGCACGCATCGCGAACCGCTGCCGGAAACACTCTCTGCGTGGCTGCACATCGCGCCCGACGGGACCATCACGGTCTACACCGGCAAAGCCGAAATGGGCCAGAACATTCGTACCTCGCTGACCCAGGCGGTCGCCGAAGAGCTGCGCGTGGCGCCGGGCGCGATCCCGCTCGTGATGGCCGATACCGCTCGCACGCCGTTCGACCTGGGCACCTTCGGCAGCCGCACCACACCGACCATGGCGCCGCAACTGCACAAAGCGGGCGCGACCGCGCGCGAGATGCTGCTCGCCGTCGCCGCTTCGAAGTGGAAGTGTGATCGCACGGCGCTCGCGATCGCCAAAGGAACGGTGGGCAACACCGCTACCGGTGCGTCCGCGAGCTACGGCGAGCTCGCCCGCGAGCGTGAAGCTGCCGTCACCATCCCGGCCGATGCGCCCGTGACGCCCGCCACGGAGTGGAAGATCGCGGGCACCGATGAGGCCAAGATCAGCGCGCGCGATATCGTCACTGGTCGTCATAAGTACACCTGCGATATGAGCCTGCCCGGCATGCTCTACGGCAAGGTCGTGCGCCCGCCGGCTTTTCACTCAAAGTTAGTCTCTGTGGACACGAGTGCAGCCGGGCGCATGCGCGGCGTAACCGTAGTACACGACGGCGACTTCCTCGCGGTCGCGAGCGCCGATCCCGAAGTGCTGCCCGCCGCCGCGGCAGCGATCAAAGCGAACTGGCACACGCCAGACCAGATCTCGACCAAGGACCTGTTCACGTACCTGCGTACGCATCCCGCCGAGGCCAACCGCGCTGCCGGCGAGGCGGATCCTCCCAAGCAGCCCGCCGAATCCGGACACGCGGTCGCGGCGACCTATCTCGTATCCTACATACAGCACGTGCCGCTCGAAACGCGTGCCGCGCTCGCGCAATGGAAAGACGGCCGGGTCGAAGTCTGGACCGGTTCGCAGCGCCCGTTCGGCGTGCGCACCGAGTTAGCGCAGGCGTTCAGCCTGCCTGAAGACCACGTGCATGTCATCGTCCCTGATACCGGCGCCGCATACGGGGGCAAGCACACCGGCGACGCCGCGGTGGAAGCCGCGCGCATCGCCAAAGGCGCGGGCAAGCCCGTCAAGCTGGTGTGGACGCGCGAGGAAGAGTTCACATGGGCGTACTTCCGCCCCGCGGGCGTTATCGATGTTCGCGGCGCCGCGGACGCCAATGGCGCGATCACGCACTGGGAGATGGACAACTACAACTCCGGCCCGTCCGCCGTCCGCAGCCACTACAACATCGCGAACGAGCGCGCCGAGTTTCACGAGACCGAGTATCCGTTGCGCCAGGGCTCCTATCGTGCGCTCGCCGCCACCGCGAACCACTTCGCGCGCGAATCGCACATCGACGAACTCGCACACTCGGTCGGCATGGACCCGCTCGCATTCCGTCTGAAAAACATCTCCGACCCTCGTCTGCGCGCCGTCCTCGAAGCCGCTGCCCAACGCTTCGGATGGAATAACAGCTCGCGAGGCAAAGCCTGCGGTATGTCGTGCGGGTTCGAAAAGGGCGGCTATATCGCCACTTTCGCCGAAGTCAGTACCAGCGCCGGCGCAACCATGCCGCGCGTGCTCCGCGCAGTACAGGCGTTCGAGTGCGGCGCGGTAGTCAATCCCGAACACCTGCGCAACTCCATCACGGGCGCGATCATGATGGGCATCGGCGGCGCGCTGTTCGAAGCCATCGATTTCGCCGACGGCCGCGTGCTCAACGCGCGCCTATCGCAATACCGCGTCCCTCGCTTCGAAGATGCACCCGACATCGAGGTGGTGCTCGTGAACCGCAAAGACCTGCCGTCCTCCGGCGCCGGCGAAACGCCGATCGTCGGCATCGCCCCCGCCATCGCGAACGCTGTCTTTGCAGGCACCGGCCGCCGCCTGCGCCAAATGCCGCTCCGCCTCGCCTAAACTCTACGTGGTTGGGCAGGTTTTTAACCCGAGGCGGATTTCCAATCGGCCTCGTCCGCTCTGCTATGGTTCCTCCACCTCCGCCGCATGCCTATGATGCAACCGCCGCCTGATATCCGGCCAGAACTCCTTCAGCACGTTTGAAAACGCGTCCGTCGCCAACTGCATGCTCAACTTCTGCACGTTGTCCGAGACGTTGCGCGTATCGGGATAATACGCGTTCGAGATCGCCACCGCCGCACCGTTGCCGCCTAACTCCGCGATGTTCACCGTCTTCCCGCCCACATCGGTCCGCGTCACAAAAATGCGCGTCACCGCGTACGCCGTGCGCGACCACGTGCTGCCCGTCAAGCGCGGAAAGTAACGCGGATCCTCGCGCGTAAGGATCGGCACCAGACCTTCCGCCAGCACGTTCCCGATCACCTGATCGCCAAACGAACCCACGTAGCGCTTGCCGTATCCCGCCATGCCCTGACCGAACGACGGGTTCTGATCCTCCATCTGGTACAGCGCCGCGAACGCGCCCGTAACGAAATAGCTTGGCCAGTCGAAGGAATCCTTGTACGCGATGTATAGCTTCTGCTTGGACGTGAGCGGCTGCGAAGCGGTCAGCGGATCAGCCGTGCGGTAGTTCGGAAGCACGCCCAGAATGCGCTTGTCCACCGTCTGCTTCTGCGCCGGCACCGGAGTCTGGTTGCCTGGCGCAACTCCCGGCTCATTCTGGTCCGCCGCGAGCGCGAACGGCGCAACCGCCACCGGCACGCACACGAGCATCGTCCAAAACCGCCTGGAGAGCATGATCTGGAGATGGCCGCACAACTCACCAGGTTACCCGCCGCGGCTCATTTAACAGACCCTTAATGCGCCCCTTTAACGCGCCAGTGTCGCCGCTCCGGCGAGTTGAGTGATCCGCGTCCGCAGCGCGGACCCGAACGCGTTGATCTCCGCCGGCGATGCACCGGCCGCCGCCAGTCCCGCGGCGATCTGCGCTTCCGTCACACGGCCCAGATACCGCATCAACCAGCGCATGTCCTCGAACGTAATGTCGCGCTCGAAACTGACGTAGTGCCGGCCAAGGTAGCCCCACGCCGGCTTGCCGTCCGCCAGCATCAGAAACTTGGGCGTCTGGCTCACGTACCCTTGGCAGTCCCAGTTCTTTTCGTGCGGGAAGCGTCCCCATCGGCCCATCGAGCCGCCCCAATCGACCACCGCATAGATGAACTCGTTCTCTCCGTCCACCGTCGTCTGAAATACCGCCGTGTTGGGTCCCTGCTCCACGTTGCGCTCGTCTTTGTTATCCCACTCGGACATCAGCATCACGAGAA
>JAICMB010000239.1 GCA_025929455.1 Bryobacteraceae bacterium
CAACACCGATGATTACAACCAACTCAACAAAGGAGTGAAGCGCTATGCGGCGGATCCGGCCGCGGCGCGCTATCTCGAGACCTGGTACACGCCGAGCGGGCGTCTGGCGAATCCTATGCTGGCGGTGCATACGACATACGACCCGCTCGTACCGGTACGGATTCCGAACATGTATCAATCGATCGTGGAACACGCCGGCGACGAGGCTATGTTTGAGCAGAAATTCGTGCCGCACGACGGGCACTGCGCGATTCTGCCAGACGAGATTTCACACGCGTTCGCCGAACTGCGCGAGTGGAAGAGCAGCGGCAAAAAGCCGCGGCCCGGCATTGTGAAATGACCGGTGGGGCGGCCAGTCTTGCTGGCCGTCTCTCAGCGCCTGCCGCGCGCGCAAATTCCTGAAAGCAACGTGGGGCAGGCGTCCACGCCTGCAGCGGGTGTCCACACCCGCTTCGTCCGCGTTCGCACGATCCCCGGCAGGCTTTCGACCCTGCCATTTCAGCGCAGCTGCTCGGCGACCTTTAGCAGCGCATGCGCAAGCGCAACCGGTCCGGAGTGCTCAAGGTTGCACAGCACCACGACACCGAGCTTTTCACGCGGCTCCAGCAGGATGGCGGTGTTGAAGCCCTGCTGCGCACCGTTGTGGCCGACGATTTCGGGCGCGCCGTGCGGTTGGGCATCGCGGCTCCATCCGAGCGCGTAGCCGTCAGGCTTGCCGTCGGCCGGGTGCTGCGGTGTCCACATCACGTCGCGCGTGTGCGGGCGAAGTTCGCGGCCGTTCAGCAGAGCGGCTTCAAAGCGCGCCATCTCCGCCGCCGAAGACAGCAGGCCGCCACCGGGAATTTTGTAACTGGTGTCGGCGACGTCGGCGTTTTCGATGCTGCCGCCCTTCTTCTGGTAACCTCGCGCGCGGTGGGGAATAACGGCGTACACGTCGTCATCGCGCGTCGCCTCCATGCCTGCCGAAATGAAAACGTGCTCGCGCATGTAGCGCGTGTAGGTCTCGCCCGCCGCGCCTTCGAGCACGCAGCCAAGCAGCGTGTACCCGTACGTCGAGTAATGATAATCGCGGCCGGGCTCGGAAACCAGCGGATCGTTCTCGAACATGGCGAGCGCGGCTGTAATTGTCCCGAAGTGACGCGTGTTCGCGTAGTCTGAGCCGTCGGCGCGGTAGTGGCGGATCCCGGCCAGATGGCCGAGCAATTCGCGGCTAGTGATAGGTCCGGCGCTTTTGTGCGGAAACTGCGGGCAATAGCGCTGCACCTGTGCATCGAGATCGATCTTGCCGCGTTCGACAAGCTGCATGATCGCGACCGCGGTAAGCGGCTTCGACACCGACCCGAGCCGGTACATAGTGTCGGCCGTCGCAGGAACGTTGTTCTCGACGTCCGCCAGGCCGTATCCGGTCTCGAATAGCGTTTTGCCGTGCACCACGATGGCAATCGAAACGCCAGGCGCGCCGGTGCGCTTCATGAACGAGGAAACCGCGGCGTCGATCTGCCGCCGAGCACTCGGATCAATCGGGCGGGATGCGGCCCCTGCCGATGCGCAGAGTGCGGCCGCGAGCAAAACATATTTCATGCTTCGCCCTCCGCGAATGCCAGCGGACGCAGCGGAGCTCCCGTAGCCCCGCGAATTTTCAGCGGTGCGCCGATGAACGTGAACTCGTACACGCCGGCCCGGGCCAGGTCCTCGAGATTCAGCGCTTCGATAATGTGAATGCCGCATTCGACCAGCAGATGGACATGCACGGGCATGGCGCCGGAGGGGACACGCTCGAACGCGATCGTGTCCGAGCCGGCCGCGAAAATACCGCGCGCGCTCAGCCACTCTGCGCCTTCGCGCTCCGGACCGGGGCCGGCGACCTGCGCGCCCGCGACATGGCCCGTGACGTAGCGCACGGCATCGTGCCACAACGCGCCCCAGCCCGTGCGCAGCAGCACGACGTTGCCCGGGCGAATGATCACACCGTGGCGTGCAACGGCGGCGTCCAGGTGCGCGGGCGTTATCGCGAACGGCGGCGGCAAGGGATCGGCGCCCGCCACCGCCGCCATATCGAGAAGAACTCCGCGGCGTACGATCGGCCCGATGGTATCGACACCGAGTTGCTGCATGCCGTGCGTGGTGTCCTGATTCCCAGCCGCGTCAATGCCGCCATGCAGCTTGCCGCCGCATGAGAAATGACACAGCGCGTCGATGTGCGTACCGACATGACTGCCGAGCGCGATCGCATCGGCCGACGAACTGACGCCGCCGGTGCCGACCATGTCGCCGTGCTTCTTGGTCAGCCCATAAAGAAACGGCGGATGGGTGGGATAGTGCGGAGCGCCCGGATAATACGGTTGTGCCAAATCGAAAACTCGGGCGCGCACGAGCTGATCGTTGAGACTCACTCGGGCAAAATAACATGACGAGATGCGTACTCCCCGTACGAGTAGAACGCATTAAGTGAACGGACCGGTTGCCTAGCGGCGATGCTTGTCTTTATAGTCGAAATATCGTGCGCCGGTTAATGGTGGTGATTGCCGTGTTTTTTCTCGCCGGTGGCATGCTGGCCCGACCTGCGGCCGCAAGCGCATACCGCGTGCGGTCACACGGAATAACACGCGCAACGCCGGCGCGCATCCTCGCAGTCCGCACGCGGCGGCACGTTAAACGAAAGTGCGCAACGTGCTGGCGCGACCGGCGCGGCCGCATTGAGCGCAGCCGCCGCGCCAAGGATGCGTTCATGCGGGTGCAGCCCTGTCCCGCGACGGGACGCACGCGCGGGGCCTGTCCAGGGTTCGTCGTTGACCACATCGTTCCGCTGAAGCGAGGCGGCGCGGATGCTCCGTGGAACATGCAGTGGCAAACCGTCCGCGCAGCAAAGGCCAAAGACCGCATCGAGTAGCGTGCCGGGCTAGCATAGGGGCGTGCCGCAGCGACTTCCGTGGTGGGTTTCCGGACCGTTGTGCGTGGGCGCATTCGCCTCGCTGCTGTGGCTGGAGTGGAAGCGGCCGTTGCGGCGCGCACGCGAACCGAAGTTGCGGCGCGACGTGCGCAATCTCGCGATCGCCGGGACAGCGGCCATTGCGCTGCGCTGTACGGAACAGCCCGCCATCGCGGCGCTCATGCCGGTGCTGGTCCGCTGCAACTGGGGCCTCGTACGCCGCACACGGCTGCCGCTCTGGGCGGAAGTGCCCGTTTCAGTGGCGTTGATGGATTACACGCTATATGTGTGGCACGTGCTGACACACAAGGTCCCGTGGCTATGGCGATTTCACGTCGCGCATCATGTCGATCTCGATCTCGACGCGTCGACGGCCATCCGCTTTCATTTCGGCGAACTGACGCAATCGGTCGCGTGGCGGTGCGCGCAGTTGATCGCAATCGGTCCGTCGCCGTTCGCGTTATCCGTGTGGCAAACGTTTCTGATTCTCTGCATTCTGTTCCATCACTCCAACGTGCGCTTGCCTGGGCCAGTGGAGCGGCGCATCGCGATATTCGTCATGACGCCGCGACTGCACGGTATTCATCATTCGACCGTGGAGGAGGAAACCAATTCCAACTGGTCGAGCGGACTCACGGTATGGGATTGGCTCCATCGCACGCTGCGCACCGGGCCGTCGCAGGATGAGATCACGATCGGCGTGCCGGCGTATCACGATCCGGCGGCCGTTACGCTGCCGCGTATTCTTGCGCTGCCGTTTGAGACGCAACCGGATTATTGGAGCTCGCGCGCGAGGGCGAATTAGCCGCCGAGAAATTCGCCGACGGCAGCGAGCGGCTCGATGTGATCGCAGAGGATCTTCAGCGACACTAGCAGCGGCACTGCAAGCAAGATGCCCAGGATGCCCCACAACCATCCCCAGAACGTCACGCCGAGAAAGATGACCACGGGATTGAGAAGCATGCGCTGGCCCATGATGTAAGGCGTGACGAAATTGCCCTCCATGGTGGCGAGAGCCAGATAGCATAGCGGAGGGAGGATGGCGTGACTTACCGTCGGAAACGTCGCGAGTGAAACCATCGCGACTATGCAGATGGTGGTGATCGCGCCCAAATACGGAATGAAGTTCAGTACGAATCCAATAGCGCCCCATAGCGCGGGATTCGGTATGCCGAGCGCATAAAACACCAAGCCGCCGGCGGCACCGAGGCAAGCGTTGATGCAGGCGACTGTCAGCAGATATTTCGAGATGTGGTCTTCGATTTCGCGAGCGATCAGCACCGCGCGTTTTTTATCTTCGAAGCGCGGCAGCACGTGAATGAGCTTGCGCAGGAACAGGTCACCGGACGAGAGCAGAAAATACAACAAAACAAGGAACACGACTAGGCCGAAGATAACGTCCCGCGTGCGGGTGAACAGCGCATCGCCGAGGCTCGGGCGCTTCACTTCCACTTCCGTCGTGCGGCGCGTCTGCTTCCCGGGCGGCGCATTCGTGATTTGCTGCACCTGCTGGCTGATTTCGTTCACCTTCTCGACGGGTTTTTTGAACGCTTGCACCTCGGTGCGCAGCTTGCTTACGATAGCGGGCGCGCGTGCGGCCCAGTCCATTAAGGGACCGGAGAGCTCGTACACGACAGCTCCGATAATGCCGAGGCTCCCCACGATCACGATGATGGCCGCAAGGAACTGCGGCACGCGGATTTTATGAAATAGCCGGACCACCGGGCTCAGCAAAAAGCTGAACATGATGGCTAGAGTGACGGGTAAAAAGAATTCGCGCGCGAAATACAGCGAGTAGAAACAGGCCAGGATAAACAGGCCGGCGAGAGGGACGGAGCGAGCGCGCACATGTGTTTTGCGCTCGATACGCTCGACATCCGGTTCGGTGATGCGGTCTGACGGCGGTTCGTCTCTATCTGCTGTTTGCGGCACTGTGCTCACCAGGATTGGACGCCGGCAACGCGAGCGGTGCTACAGCGAGATGTAACAAGAGTTTAAACGCGGCCACCCCGCACCCGAAGCGAAAAGGACCGCTCCCATCATTCATTACTCCAGCGCGCGGAGGTTATGGATAATTACAAAAGCGATTTACATTCGTCCACGGCGAAGGGCGAATTTCTGGGATTCGCCGGGGACGGCAAAAGGAAATAAGCTCCGCTGCTCAAACGGCGGTCTGGGCGATGGTGGTGGCTTCCGCACACGCGAGTTCGCGCAGACAGCGGTCGACCCACTGCGCCGTGAGCTTCTCCTGCACGCCGTTTTGCGAAAGCCGTGTGCGCAGATTGTTGAAGTCCACGCGGTCGAGGTTCTGGTCCTGATTGGCGCACGAGAACACCACCGTCTCTTCGCCGGTCATGGGATCTTTGTGCAGCTGCAGGCACTGCGCGCAGATCTCCTTCATCATGCACTGCATGGGCGAGTTAATGCTCGCGATCGCCTTATGACACGGGTGCATGTACTGCTCGAGCACGGAGTGGCGGGCGCGCTGTACGGCACGCATCATGCCGTCGGAGCCGATGACAATGAGCCGATCCGCCTCGTGCATCGGGATTTCCGTTTCGCCGAGGTCGCCGCGGCCATAGGCTTCCATGGCAGCTACTATATTGCCAACGAACGATTTGTCGCGCGGCCGGTCGGGCGCGAAGCCGGGCGCTTCGTCGCAGCACCACACGACTACGTCTGCGGCTTTCTCGATCTCTTCCACTTTGTAGCGGTCGATGAGCTTTTTGTAGCCTGCGAAATAGAGCACACGCGAGCCCCCCGCGCGCAGCGATTGGCCGATCGAGAAAAGTACGGCGTTGCCCAGGCCGCCGCCGGCGAGCAGAACCGTTTCGCTCGGCGGCGTTTCGGTTGGCGTTCC
>JAICMB010000847.1 GCA_025929455.1 Bryobacteraceae bacterium
ATGTATATTGACGAAGTGAGCGATCCCTGCGAGGACGGCACCTTCGCATACGATGACAACGGCGTCACGGTTTCCGATTTAATCACGCACCACTATTACGACCCGCACCGCAGCAGCGGCGCGCGCTACAGCTTCACCGGAAGCATTCCGTCGCCGCACCATGTGCTCGACAACGGATACGTGAGCTTCGGCAATCCGGTCGACAATCACTGGTATCAGATCTTCGTCGAAAACGGACAGCCGCAGCTTGTCGATCTGGGAGTTCTGAAGACCGAAGGAAAAAGCTTGCGCGAGACGATCGATTGTATTTCCCGAGGAAAGCGGCCGCACTACCGGCTTGGCGCACGAGTTGCGGCAGCCGCGGCGGGGGCGGGGAAGAGCGCGCGCCAGGCGCGTGCCGCGTCGTTGCGCGAGGACGTGCGCGGCTTACAGTAGTAGTCGGGAGCAACTATGCCCGAGAATCCTGAGAATTCCGAACATACATTAGAGAACCCCGAGCGGGAAGCACGCCGTCAGCGGGCGAACCGTCTGCGGGAGGAAATCGCCGCATTGAATGCCGGCACGGAGCGCGCGGCCGCCTCCGGTCGCGCCGAAACGCATCCGGAGTCGCTCAAAGAACAGATCGCCGAGCGATCCCGCGAAGCCCACAAAAAATAAACGGTGGGGCAGGCAGTCTTGCTGCCTGCCTTTTCCGTGGGTGCAGATACCCTGCACCTGTTCACAGCGGCTTGCCAATCTCCCAGTGATGCCCGAACGGATCGGCCACTCGTCCAACCCGCCAGCCGTACTGATCCGCAACCGGCCACACCACTATCGCTCCCGCCGCAACGGCGCGATCGAATGCGCTGTCCGGGTGATCCACGGTCAAAACCATCCGCACGGTTCCACCGCCGAGCGATTCCGGACTGAAGTTCGCGTTTTCCGGTGATTCGTCGGCGACCCAGAACTCCGCTCCATCCACGCCGAGTGTAGCGACCACCGCGCCGCTGGCTGGATCGTCAATGCGGTACAGTTCGCTCGCGCCGAACGCCGCTTTATAAAACTCGATGGCGCGGGTTCCATTACGAACAGAAAGCATAGGCGCAATTTTTGTCACCGGTCACCTCTATTGCCGATCGAGCTGAATGACAGTCACGCTGGCGGGAGCGAGCGCGATGTTCAGCCGCCCCCCGCTGACGTTGAGAGTCGATTCCACCGGACGGACATGCTCCGGATGATCCTCGCTGTTCGCGTCATAAATACTGCCCGACTCGAGTGTTTGTATGCGCGCAATCGGCTTCGCGCGAAAGCCATCGATCATGAATGACACAGGCGCGTCCCGGTGAAGATGCCGGTTAACGCAGAATACAATCAGCCGGTCGCCGGACTCGTTCAGCGCGGAAACAGTATCTACATACGGCACCTGCGCAATATCCGGCAAGCGCCGGCTGCCCTGCGAAACGTCGTACGTGTCTTCCCGCGCATCCACCTCCACCGGAAACGCCGGCTCGGTTCGCGCGTACATGCGGAACGCCCAATAAGCAGGCAC
>JAICMB010000304.1 GCA_025929455.1 Bryobacteraceae bacterium
ACTTCTTTGTTTTCAGCAAGCTCATCCGCCGAGTTTCTGTTCGCAGCGACGTCCCGCCAGGGTCGTCTGGCGCTTTTGAGGAACTTCTCCGCGCCGACGCTCCGAGGTGGGGCAGGCTTTCAGCCTGCGGCGGGTTTCCAAACCCGCCTCGTCCACCGCCGCACGATGCCCCGGGTTCACTGGCGAGACTCAGTTCCTTGTAGCCCATGCCCGGCTTCGACGGTTGACCACTCCAGACCCGCCTCGTCCGTTGCAGCCAAACCTGCAACCACACAAGTCATGTAGGGTAGTCGCCGCGGCTCCGCTGTTCTGCGGGGCGCGCAGTCTCGCCGCCTGCCCGCGGCGCCACGAAATTGATTGCGCCGCGCTGCTCAGCGGGGCGAAGTCCACGCCGGGGTATCCTCCGGCTCCGAGACTAGCTATCATTCTTATAAGAGTCTCCACTCGACATTCGAAATATCCGGCGCTCTTCCGGCTCCCGACTCCCTTGACGCCCGAAGTCTTTCCACTTCTCGAGCACGGCGCGGTGTTGCTCACGCCTGCCGATCCGCTTGCGCGCACGCTGCAGCGGCGTTATTCCGCGTGGCAGCGCGACCGCGGGCGTGCCGTGTGGCCGGCTCCTCACATCGTTTCGCTCGACGCCTGGCTCGCCGAGCAATGGACCGCGCACACCGTCGCCGCCGAATCCGGCGCACCCGCGCTGCTCTCGCCGGCCCAGGAGGCATTTCTCTGGGAGCAGGTCATTCGCGATGCGGGCACGGAGATTCTCGATCCGTGCGGCGCCTCCGCTGCGGCCGCCGATGCGTGGCGGCTGCTGCACGCCTATCGCATCCCGCTCGACGCGCGCTACGAAAATTCACCCGATGCCGCGGCGTTTCGCAAATGGGCGCAAGCCTACCAGGCCCGCTGTGAGGATGCGGGCTGGACGGATGCCGCGCGCCTACCGGATCTGTTGCGAGCGGCCCCGCGCGCACACGTTCTGCACACCGCGTTTGAACCGCTGCCGCCGCAGACTCGCGATCTGTTCAATGCTTATGGCGCAACCGCTGTCACACCTGCGCTTCCCACCCGCGTGGTGCACCGCACGTATCAATGCGCGTCCGCTGAGGACGAGTTGCGCGCCGCCGCACGCTGGTCGCGCGAGCGCATCGAACGCAACCCGGCCGCGCATATCGGTGTGATCGTCTTCGGACTGCCCGCGCTACGTGCCGCCGCCGCGCGCATCTTCCGCGAAGAACTGCAACCCGGAGCCGATGCCGCGGCCGGACAGCCGTTTCATATCTCGCTCGGACCTCCGCTGCGCGAATATCCGCTGATCGCTGCGGCTCTCGTCGGTCTCGAATTTGCGTGCGCTCCGGTGCCCCTGGCGCGCGCCGGCGGTTTGTTGCGCTCGCCTTATCTGCGCGGCCCACGTGCGGACGCCGGCCGCCGTGCCATGCTCGATGCCGCGCTGCGTCACGACGGCGTGCGGGAGTTGAGCGTTGCCTCGCTACAGAGCCATTCGCGGTCCGGCGGCGAGTGGAAGAAGCTGCAAAAACTGCTCAGCGCGACGCCGCACCGCCAGCGCTGCGCCGACTGGTGCTACACCTGCTCGCGCATCCTTCCGCTGCTCGGGTGGCCGGGCACGCGTCCGCTCGACAGCCACGAGCATCAACTTGTCCAGCGCTGGAGAAAAGTGCTTGCGCATTTCGCATCTCTCGACGCGCTGTGCGCCCCACTGACGTTTAACGAAGCGCTCGCGCGTGTGCGTCTTCTCTGCGATGCTCCGTTCCAATTCGACGACACCGGCGCCCCGGTCTACGTCACCGGCCCGGAGCAGGCGCGCGGTATGCGGTTCGACGCGCTGTGGGTCGCGGGATTGCACGATGAAGCGCTGCCCGCGCCGCCGCGCGTGAACCCGTTCCTCCCCGTGTCGCTGCAGCGCGAACGCGACGTTCCTGCAACGAGCGCGACCCTGGCGCGATCCGAAGCCCGCGCTCTCTTCGACTTGCTTGCGCAGGCCGCGCCCGAAGTCGTCATGAGCTATCCGGCATTTGCGGAGGATCGTGCGCTCGGACCCAGCCCGTTGCTGCCGGCCGCCGCACCGCTCACCGCATCTGCCGCTGCGCCTTGGACACAGCGTCTCGTCGAATCCGCGCCGCCGCTCGAATATGCCACCGACAACTTCGCGCCCGCGCTTCCGTACGGAGCGAAAGTATACGGCGGCGCCACGGCCGTGCGCGACATGTCCGCCTGCCCGTTTCGTGCGCAAGCCGCGTACCGCCTCTTCGCGCGCAAGCTGCAGGACCCCTCCGCCGGCATCAGCTTCCTCGAACGCGGCAACGCCGCGCACGTGGCTCTGAACATCATTTGGGAACGTCTGCAATCGCACGCCCGCCTGCTCGACTGCTCCGATCCGGAGCTCACCGACATCATCAGTGACGCAGCCGCGTCCGCGTTGAAGGCCCTGCCGCGCTTGCGCAGTGTCGCGGTGGAGCAGATGTGGCTGGAGCGCGCGCTCTCACGCTGGCTCGCCATCGAAAAGCGGCGCGATCCCTTCGAAGTTCTTGCTCTCGAACAGACCCAGGAGAACGTGTCCATCGACGGTCTGCTGTTCGATCTGCGCATCGATCGCATCGACAAATTGCCCGACGGCCGCCTCCTCGTCTTCGATTACAAAACCGGCGAAGTCGCCAAAGGCGGATGGGAGGGCGACCGACCCGATCAGCCGCAGCTCCCGCTCTATTGCATTACTGGCAGCGATGCCATAGCGGGCATCGCGTTCGCCCGTCTGCGGACCGGCGATCGGGGCTACAGCGCCACGCTGCAACTCGGCCTCGGACTCCCCGATATGACCGAATACGGCACCGGCAACTGGCAGCGCCAATTATCCGACTGGCACGCCGCTTTGTCAGAACTTGCCCGCCGCTTCCGCGAAGGCGACGCCTCCATCGACCCCAAGCACGCCCACAAGACCTGCCAAACCTGCGATCTCAAGCCCCTCTGCCGCATCCACGAAAGGTTTCCGCATGCCTAACCCCGTGGGGCAGGCAGTCTTGCTGCCTGCCCATAGCCGGGGTTGCAGCCGACTGCTCTGCCGTGTACTACTCGCAGCATGCGCAGATTCCGCCGTGGGGCAGGCCTCCAGGCCTGCAGCGGGTCTCCAGACCCGCTTCGCCCGCTGCAGAAAACCTCCGGCCGATAAGCCGTCGCGTGCGGTTTGGTTGCGGCTCCGCTGCCGTGTGGGGCAGGCTGTCAGCCTGCGGCGGGTTGCCAAACCCGCCTCGTCCGCCGCCGCACGATGTCTCGGGCGATTTAACGTGCCACAAGCACCTTGTCGCAAATTTTCAATCGCCCCTACCCGCCTCCACCGCGCAACGAAAAAGGCCCCCTCCCATGACTGACGCCGCCGCCCGCGCCCTGGCGCTCGACCCCACCGAGTCCTTCATCGTCCAAGCTCCGGCCGGCTCCGGCAAAACAGAGCTCCTCAACCAGCGCTATCTCCGTCTCCTCGCCACCGTCGGCGCGCCCGAACAAATCGTCGCCATCACGTTCACCAAGAAAGCCGCCGCCGAAATGCGCTCGCGCGTCCTCGCCGCCCTGCACGCCGCCGCCAACCCCCGCCCCGGCGAGCCGCACAAGGCCCTCACCTGGGACCTCGCGCGCGCCGCCCTCGACCGCGATCGCGCACTCGGCTGGAACCTGCTCGACAATCCGGGCCGCATCCGGATGCAGACCATCGACTCTCTCGCGATGTCCCTCGCGCGGCAGATGCCGGTCGTGGCCGGTACGGGCGCGCTGCCGCAAGTCGTCGAAAACGCCACGCCTCTCTACCGCGAAGCCGCCGAGCGCACCATCGAGGGCGACATGGCCGCGGACGCGATCGTGCGCCTACTGCTGCACTTGGATAACAATTTCAGCCGCACCGCCGATCTCATCGCGACCATGCTTGGACGTCGCGATCAATGGCTCCGCCATATCGGCACCGGCGAAGCGATCCTCGATAACGCGCGCGAGCACATGGAGCGCTGTCTCCACCGCCTCACATGCGAGCAGATCCGGCGCCTGCATTCGGCCGCTGAAGGAATGCCCGACGCACCCGGCGCCGCCATAGACGATGCCGCCGCTTGGCGCAATCTCGCCGCGGAACTGCTCACGAAGGACGGTGACTGGCGCAAGGCGCAAGTGCACCATACCCGCGGTGTCGCGGATCGCGATCGACTGCTCACCGAATTCAACGCCCTGCGGCGTCTGCCGCCTCCGCAGCTCCTTGACGCGCAATGGGAGGCGCTGCGTGCGGTCGTGCAAATTCTGCCCGCCGCCGCCGCTCACTTGGGCGCAGTCTTCGCGGAGCGGCAGCGCGTCGACTTCGTCGCGATCTCACTCGCCGCCGTCCGCGCGCTCGGCACACGGGAAAATCCCACCGACCTGGCGCTGGCGTTCGGCGAACGCGTACATCATCTCCTCGTCGACGAGTTCCAGGACACCTCCTACACGCAACTCGAGCTGCTGGAACTGCTCACCGCCGGATGGGAACCGGGCGACGGCCGCACGCTGTTCGTCGTTGGCGATCCGATGCAGTCCATCTACCGCTTCCGCCAAGCCGAAGTGAGCTTGTTCCTGCGCGCGCGCGAACAGGGCATCGGCAACCTGCGCCTCCGCCCGTTGACCCTCACGCGAAACTTCCGGTCCGCACCGGCGCTGGTGAACTGGTTCAACAGTGCCTTCGCCACAGTCTTTCCGGCGGAAGCCGATCCCGTCATGGGGGGCGTTCCGTTCGCGCCGTCCGAAGCCGCCGAAACCGGCGAAAGCACCATCGCCGTTCACGCCTTCCCACTAGACGCCCGCGACCAGGAAGCCCGCCGCGTAGCCGACCTAGTCGCCCACCATCTGCAATCCGAAGTGGGGCGGTCAGTCTTGCTGCCTGCCCGTCCCCGGCATGCAGTCGGTGCAGAGCAGGAGTCCGCGCCTGCAGCGGGTCACATCGCCCATGACCTGCAATCGCCCGAAGTGGGGCGGCCAGTCTTGCTGCCTGCCCGTCCCCGGCATGCAGCCGCTGCAGAGCAGGAGTCCACACCTGCAGTG
>JAICMB010000145.1 GCA_025929455.1 Bryobacteraceae bacterium
CGCGACGCCCGTCGAAATCGATCCGGGCAATCCCGCTCTGCCGATCAGTCATCCGCGCTATTACGCCGTCTATCTCGCGAAGCTGTTGGGCTCTTTTGCCACGCTGGGGATGGCGGAAGACACCTGGGCCTTGAACGAGGGCGCGATCTCGCATGACGACTTTCTCAAGCAGGCGCGCCTGATCCAGCGCGAGCGCGAACAGATGTTTTTCAGCGCGCTGGAGCGCACACGGCGCGGCGTGGTGGCGTGTGTGTTTGACACGACGGACCGCGTGCAGCACATGTTTTTCCAGCACCTCGGCAATGGCCCCCACGGCGGCGTCATCGAAGATCTGTATCGAGACATGGACCGCCTGGCTGGAGAGGCTTTGCGCCACGTCGATGCGAAGACCGCATTTTTCGTGCTTTCGGATCACGGCTTCTGCTCGTTCCGGCGCGGCATTAATCTCAATTCGTGGCTGATGCAGAACGGCTATCTAACGCTGCTCGACGGGCGCACGGAAGGCGGCGAATATTTCGACGGCATCGACTGGAGCCGCACGCGCGCGTACACGTTCGGACTCGGCGGGCTTTATCTGAATCTGCGCGGGCGCGAAGTGCGCGGAACAGTGGAACCCGACGGAGCGGACGCCCTCACGCGCGAGCTCGCGGCGCGGCTCACCGGTCTCTGCGATCCCGCGACAGGCGAAACCGCGATCACGAAGGTTTACGCCGCCTCGGATATTTATAACGGACCGTACCTGGGCGCCGCGCCCGATCTGATCGTCGGTTATGCGAAGGGCTATCGGGCCGGTTGGGACGCCGCGGTCGGCAAGGTCACGGCGGACGTTTTCAGCGACAACGAAAAGGCCTGGAGCGGCGATCATTGCGTCGATCCGGTGCACGTGCCCGGCGTGCTGTTCAGCAACCAGAAATTGAACGCCGCCGATCCGGGAATCGAAGATCTCGCTGCCACTGCGCTCGATTTATTCGGCGTGCCGCGCCCCGCTTGGATGGAAGGAGTGTCGCTGCTGCACTGTGCCTGATGTTCGCGGTCGCGCGGTTGCCGCTGTCTTGCTCTCGTGCGCGGTCCTGCTCGCATCGTGTGGCGTCGAGGGGGCGCGCGCGAACAGCAAGAAAGTCATCGTGCTCGGTGTCGACGGCATGGACCCCGGCTTCGTCGAGCGCCACTGGAGCGAGCTACCTAACCTTGCGCGCCTGCGTGATAAGGGCAGCTTCCACCGGCTCGGCACCACCAACCCGCCGCAGAGCCCGGTGGCGTGGTCCACCTTCATCACCGGGCTCGAACCCGGCGCGCACGGCATCTTCGATTTCGTGCACCGCGACGCGCAGACGCGGCAGCCGTTCTCGTCGATGAGCAAAACGGTGGAGCCGCGCTTTACGCTCCCGCTCGGCCCGTACCGGCTGCCGCTATCGGACTCGCAGGTGCTTTCGCTGCGGCGTGGCGAACCGTTCTGGCAGATTCTCGCGCGGCGCGGCGTTCCGGTAACGGTGTTGCGCATGCCGACAAATTATCCGCCCGTTGACGCCGGAGAGGCGCTTGCGGGCATGGGCGCGCCGGACATGGCAGGCACGCAGGGCACGTTCGCGTTTTTTACCGATGATCCCGAAGAACTGGACCGCGCGGTCGCGGGCGGACACATTTTCAAAATCAATGTCGATGGTGGCCACGTGGTGCTTGCGATCCCCGGCCCGCCGAACACGCTGCGCAAAGACGAAGTGCAGACCACGGCGAATCTGACGGTCGATGTCGATCCGCAGCAGGCGCTGGCACGCCTCTCGATCGGCGATCAGATGGCAGTGATTCGCGAAGGCGAATGGTCGGACTGGCTCGCGGCCGATTTTACGCTGTTACCGCACCTCGCCTTGGCGCACGGCATGTTTCGTGTGTTCGCGAAACAGCTCCATCCGGGCTTCCAGCTTTACGTATCGCCCGTAAATGTCGATCCGCTTTCGCCTGCGCTGCCTGTTTCCAATCCCTCGTCCTACGGTAAAGCCGTCGCTCAGGAGATCGGCCGGTATTTCACGCTCGGCATTCCGGAGGACACCGCCGCGCTGCGCCAGGGCGTTTTTACGCTGCCGCAATTTTTATCGCAAACGCACCTGATCGCGGCGGACGAACAGCGCCTATTGCGGTACGCGCTCGCGCACTTCGATGGCGGGCTGCTGTTTTTCTACTTCTCGACCGTCGATGAAAACTCGCACATGCTGTGGGGCCGGCACGAGCCCGAGCTGTTGCGGATTTATCGCGATGTCGATTCAGCGGTGGGCGAAGTGATGCGGCGCGAACCCGATGCGGACCTGATCGTTATGTCCGATCACGGGTTCACCAGTTTCGATCGCGCCGTCAACTTGAACACCTGGCTTTATGAGCGCGGCTTCCTTTCGCTGAATGGCACGCCCGGACCGGACGCGAGCATCGCGAACGCCGACTGGTCCTCCACCGAAGCCTATGCGCTGGGGCTGAACGGTCTGTATATCAATCTGGCCGGCCGCGAAAAGAACGGCTCGGTGCAACCCGGCGCGCATCGCGATGCCATTCTCGCGAATCTGCGAGAGCAACTGCTGGCGTTTCGCGATGCGGACAACGGACGGCAGGTGGTCACATCCGTATTCGCGACCCACGCCGCCGTGCAAAACGAACCCATTGCGCCCGATCTCATCGTCGGCTACGCGCCGGGCTATCGCGGATCGTGGCAAACGGGCCTGGGCGGCGTTCCCGCGCCGATGGTTGAAGATAACCTGGACGCCTGGATCGGGGATCACTGCATAGATCCCGCGGCCGTTCCCGGCGTGTTATTCACGAACCGGCCCGCAGCGAATCCGAATCCGCGCCTGCAGGATGTGACCGTTTCGGTTCTGGCTTCGTTCGGCGTGACGCCGGGCGCCGGCATGCATGGGCGATCGGTATACTGAGGGGCAAACAGATGAGCGGCAAGACGACCGTAAAGCTGAACAAGTCGCTGTGCGAGCGTGCACGCAAGGTGGTGGACCAAGCCGGGTACAGTTCCCTCGAGGAATTCATCGAGCATGCCGTTGAGCGCGATCTTGCACGGCTGGAGCAGGCGCAGTCCAAGGAAGAGTTGCTGCATAAACTGAAGGGCCTCGGATATCTGGAGTGATGGCGGTGGATCTCGGAGCCGGCGCGCTGCTTAGTCTGATACCGATTGCGGTGCTCGCGGGCGTGGCGATCCTGTTGGTGTTCCGCCGCTGGACGGATCGCGATGCGCTCGAGCGCGTTACGGCGCAGATGATCGCGCGCGTGATGGAGTTCCGGCTGTTCATCGATGAACCCGCGCTGGTGTTCCGTTCACAGCGTGCGCTGTTCCGGCTGAACGGGCGGATGCTGGTACTGCTGGCGCGCCCGCTCGCGATCATGGCGGTCGCGTCGTTATTGTTGTTTCCGCAATTGGAAGCACTGTACGGCCGCGCTGCATTGCAGCCCGGCAGCGCGGCCATCGTCAATGCGCAGGTCCGTGCTCCTGGCGAGACGCCGCTTACGCTCAGCGCACCCGCGGATGTTCGCGTCGAAACGCCGGGCGTACACGTGTTGCGGGCGGGCGAGATCAGTTGGCGCGTTCGGCCGTTGCGTGCAGTTTCCTCCCGCGTGGCCGTTGCCGGACCGGACGGAATGGTGTTCAAGAGGATCGCATCCGGGCCCGGTGTGCACTATCTGTCCGAGACGCGTGCGGGTTCCTGGCCTGCGTTTCTGCTGCATCCGTGCGAGCGGCCGTTTCGCGATTCGAACATTCGCTCCATCGCGATTCTGTATCCGCCCGCGACGATTCTGGGCGCGAACTGGATGATATGGTTCTTCGGTTTCTCTACGCTGGGCGCGCTGCTCGCGCACTTCGCGCGCTCGTAGCGGTTACCGCGCTGGCGTGCAGCGCGCACGCGCAGAGCAACCCCCGACTCCTTACGAACGAAGCCATCTCGGAATACCAGCGCGGCGATTTTCGCTCATGTGAGGATCACGCCGCGGCGGCCGTCCGGATGGCGCCGGACGACACGGTCGCGAACCTGTTTTTGGGAGCGAGCCGCCTCGCTCTCGGCGATAGTGCTGCCGCAGTCGAGCCTTTGAGGATCGCGGTGCGCAACAGCCCCTCGGACCGCAATGCGCGCATCATGCTGGCGGAAGCTCTGCTGCGATCCGGGCGCGCTGCAGACGCGTTGCCGAATTTCCGCGCGGTTGCGGAATCGTTGCCGGGCAACGCGCGCGTTTTGTCCGGTCTTGCGGAGTGCTACGAGGCGGTCGCGGCGGATAACCTCCGCACGCTCGCTTCCGAGGACGCCGCCTCGCCTGCGCTCGCGGTACTCGAAGCCGAAGCCCTGCTCGACGACGGCCGGGCGAGCGCCGCATTCGCGAGGTTGCGAGGGCTACCGACCGCGAACGACAACTTCGCCGAAGTTCACACGCTCCTCGCGCGCGCGTACCACGACACCGGCCACCCGGACTGGGCCGCGACGGAGAAGACGCGCGCCGCACAAGCGCAGCCGTTGCCCGCAACAGCCCTGTATCTCTCCGCGAAGCAGAACCGCGCGCTCGCCGCCGAAACATACGGCCGTCTCGCCGCGCTCGGACCATCTCCCGAATTGCACATTCACCGCGCACGCGACCTGGAGCGCCGCGGCCTCTATCCGCGCGCGGTCGACGAATGGCGCGAAGTACTCACGCTCGACTCACACGCCGCCGGCGCGGCCGCGGGACTCGCCTGGGCCCTGTTTCGCGCCCGCGATTACACGGCCGCGCTGCCGGTCATTGAAGGACTGCTGAAGCAGGCACCTTCGTCGGCGGACTGGAATTTTCTGTATGGCGCCGCGCTTTTGAATCTCGAACGCCCCACGGATGCCATTGCTTATTTGAAGAAGGCGCTCGCGGCCCACGCCGGCTTTCATCCTGCCGAAGCGGCCCTCGGGCAGGCTTTGCTCGCGACCGGCGACCCCGGCGGCGCAATTCCCCTGCTTCGCGCGGCGCTCCCGTTTGACGAAGACGGCAGCACGCATTTTCAATTAGCGCGCGCGTGCCGCCTCGCCAAACGCCGGCAAGAAGCAAAAGACGCCGCTGCTGATTACCAACGCTTCCGGGCGCAAGTCGCCGCGCGGCGCAACGCCGCCGAAGCTGTCACGGCGCCCTAACTTGCGTCCCGTTAGATTTCACTTTACAACATAAAGTAGTTCTCTTATACTTCTGTCATGGGATCGGTGCAAACCATCCGCCGGCCGCCACCGGTGGCCATTCACAGTAAAGCAATCGACAACCTGCAGTTCATCCGCGAGACCATCGAGAACGCCTCGTCTTTTACGGCCGTGCCGGGTTGGGGCGGTGTTGCCATGGGCTTCGCCGCCATTGCCGCCGCGGCCTTTGCATCGCGTGTGACCGTGCCCGCGGCGTGGCTCGCGCTCTGGTTCGCCACTGGCATGATCGCCATCGGCATCGGCGCGCTTGCGATGAAACGCAAGGCCGACGCGGCGGGGGTTCCGCTGCTCAACGCGCCGGCCCGCAAATTCGCGCTCAGCTTCGCTCCGCCGCTGTTCGTGGGCGCGTTGCTGACGCTCTCGCTCTATCAGGCCGGCATGACCGCCGCGATTCCGGGCATGTGGCTGCTGCTGTACGGAACGGGGGTCGTTACGGGCGGCGCTTTCTCGGTGCGCATCGTGCCCGTGATGGGCGTGTGTTTTATGGCGCTGGGCGCCGTCGCGCTGTTCACGCCCGCGCACTGGGGCAACGCTTTTCTCGGAGCGGGCTTCGGCGGATTACACGTGCTGTTCGGGTTCATCATCGCGAGGAGGTACGGTGGCTAGGGACAACACGCTCCGGAAAACGCGGGAGCACGCGTCCGGCGCGCCGCGCCAGATCCTCGGCGGAAAGCCGCTGCCCGATTTCGACCGGCTGATTCACGAGCGCATCCGGCTCGGCATCGTGAGCGCGCTCGCAGTGAATGACACGCTGAGCTTCAACGAATTAAAGAAGCTGCTGAAAACGACCGATGGGAATCTTAGTGTCCACGCGCGCAAGCTCGAAGAGGCCGGTTATGTCGTCTGCAACAAGTCGTTCGAAGGGCGCACTCCCAAGACGGAGTACCGCTTGACCGAAAGCGGCCGCCGCGCGTTGGAAAACTACCTGGATCACATGGAGGCTTTAATCGGGGCTATGCGCGAGCGCTAATCCGCGCGCGCTTAAGCCCCGACGGGCACTCTGCCCCTTAGCTGCTTTATGCCGGAAAGAACTTTTCAAGGCCTGCACGCGGCCATCATTATGGACGGCAACGGCCGCTGGGCTACGGCGCGCGGCCTCCCCCGCATCGCCGGACATCGCGCTGGAGCCGCCGCGCTCCGCCGCACCGTGGAAGCTTGTCCCGAAGCCGGCATCGGATGCCTGACCGTGTATGCGTTCTCGAGCGACAACTGGCGCCGGCCGCCTACCGAAGTGTCAGCGCTCATGAGCCTGTTTCACACTTACATTCGTAAAGAGCGCGACCGGTGCGTGGAAAACGGCGTCCGTGTGTCGGTGATTGGGCGGCGCGACCGCCTGCCCGGCATGCTATTGCCCGCGATAGACGACATCGAAGCCTCGACCGCAGCGTGCAGGCGGATGCACCTGCGACTCGCGGTCGACTACTCTTCGCGCGACGCGATGGTCGAAGCGGCCCGGCATCTCGGAGGAGAGGCCGAACGCACCGCCATCTCACTCCATCTCGGACCCGACGCCGATCTGCTCATCCGCACCGGCGGCGAACAGCGCCTAAGCGACTTTTTGTTGTGGGAATGCGCCTATGCCGAACTGGTTTTCACGCCGCGCATGTGGCCGGATTTCGACGCCGCCGACCTGCACGCCGCAGTGGCCGAATTCAACGCCCGCGAGCGCCGTTTCGGGCGTACGCCGGCACAAGTGAAAGCGGGCTAAAGCGCGGTTTGCTGCGTTACAATGCGATTATTGCGCCCGTAGCTCAGTTGGATAGAGCGTCTGGCTACGAACCAGAAGGTCGGGAGTTCGAATCTCTCCGGGCGCACCACACCAGCGGAACTCCCGACGGATCTATTTCAAAATCAGCAGACCCCGCCCGCCGTGATGTTCGAAATCGGAAAGTCGAATGGCGTTCTGCCGGATCACACGCGCGATGGTTGCAGTTGAGCAGTTGCCAATTTGGACGAGAATCACCTTCGGCGGCGCGCCGCGGGCAAGGCTGAGGCTCGCGAAATCGCTGTCCTTTGATCAATGTGAAGTTATTTGCCCTCGCGTACTCTCAGATGTGAATGTCGGGAGCGCTGCTCAGGCCGGCGGAGCCAACGTGAACCGAGCTCGGAAACAGATCGGCCAACTCACCGATGAGCCTCGGAGCCAGGTTCTCATCAACGAGAAGCTTCAAGGATCGCGATCCGGTCTGGAATGCTAGCAAAAAATTCGTACACGGCTTTGAAATCTTCCTTTCCCAGCGCCGGGAAATCGCGCAAGATTTCGTCTTCGGTCATTCCCGACGCCAGATACGAAGCGATGTCGTAGACC
>JAICMB010000069.1 GCA_025929455.1 Bryobacteraceae bacterium
ACGAGCGCTCCGCGATCGCCCGCGCCACCCGCACGTACACCGGCGCCCGCCGCGGACGACTTTACACGTATATTCGCCGCCGGGCCGGCAGACGACGCGACGAAGCTGTTCGACCCGCCCACGGCGGCACCCCCGCAAGCCGCGGAGGCGGGCGAGTTCACAACTCTCTTCAACGCGCCTATCCCGCCGCACGAGACGCAGACAGAGCCCCGGCCGTCAGGGAGGGGCGGCAGCGCGCCCGCTCAAGCGGGCGAATTCACACGCCTGTTCGACGCCCCCACTGCTGGGCCAGCAGCCCCGCCGCAGCGCGACCTGCAAACAGGACCTGCGCCCCCAGGGAGGGGCGACAGCGTGCCAGCTCATGCCGGCGAGTTCACGCGCCTGTTCGACGCCCCCAGTGCTGCCCCAGCAGGCCAGCCGCAGCACGACATGCAAACAGAACCCCGGCCGTCAGGGAGGAGCGACACTGCCCCACCTGCACCCGCTCGAGCCGGCGAGTTCACAAGCCTGTTCAATGCCCCCGCCGTCGTGCCCGCTCCGCAGCACGACACGCAAGCGCAACCCGCGCCCTCAGGGAGCGGTGACAACGCGCCGGCATCCGCGCCCGCTCGAGCCGGCGAGTTCACGAGCCTCTTCAATGCCCCCGCCGTAACGCCCGCTCCGCAGCACGAAACGCAAACGCAACCCCCGCCCTCAGGGAGCGGTGACAACGCGCCGGCACCCGCGCCCGCTCGAGCCGGCGAGTTCACAAGCCTGTTCAACGCCCCCGCTGTAGCGCCCGCTCCGCAGCACGAGACGCAAACGCAACATCCACCGTCAGGCATGGGCGACAACGCGCCGGCACCCTCGCCCGCTCGAGCCGGCGAGTTCACGCGGATGTTCGCGACGCCGGGAGCCCCTCCGCAACCCGCTCCCACAGTGCCGCCGCCTTCGCCATCTATGCAGCCCGGTGCGGCGCCCCGGGCCGCCGCACCGGGCGAGTTCACGAACCTGTTCGCGACGCCCGCCACCACTCCGCCGCCAGCGCCGGCGCAGGGCGCGGCCGCCCCGGACACTGGCACGTTTGAACGTTTTTACAACTCACCACTCGAACCCGCGCCCTTAGCCCAAGCCGCCCCATTCCCGTCGCAAGCGCCCTCTCCGGCGCCCGCGCCGGTGCAACCACCGCAAGGTGAATTCACCCGGATTTTTGGTTCGTCCGAACGAGCGTTCGGCGGCGCTGCGCCTTACTCGCCCGCACCCGCCGGAACCGCGAACGCGACAAACGTATTTGCATCGCCCCATGCCACGCAGCCCACTGCAGCACCGCCGCAAGGCGCCGGCGAGTTCACGCGCCTCATGGCATCGCCACCACCGCCGCCGCCGCTCGTGCAGTCCGTCCCAACGACCGCGCCGCCGCCCGGACCCGCGCCCATCGGCGGTCCCGGCGAGTTCACGCGTATGATGTCCGCGCCATCAGCATCGGTATTGAGCGCACCGCCCGCGGCACCGTCGCTTCCGCAAGCTCCATCGCCCGCAGCGGCAGCATCCGCAGCCGCGGCAAAGTCTTCCATGCTCCCGCTGGTGGTGGGGCTAGCGTTTGTAGTAATCGCCGCGATCGTGTTGATCGCGATCTTTGCGCTGCGCAAGCACTAACGCTTGGGCGCACCGCCGAACCTAGTAGCCTTTCTGCTTATTGACGACGTTGATCAGCGGCTCGCCGCTCATGAAGCGCACCAGGTTGGCCCTGGCGGTGCCGACCATGCGCGCATGATCCTTGTCCGACCGCCCCGCGATGTGTGGCGTGATAATTGCGTTCGGAAACCGCCACAGCGGATGATCCTTCGGCAACGGCTCCGGATCCACCACATCGACGCCCGCGCCCGCCAACCGGTTCTCGTCGAGCGCCTTCACCAGGCTCGGCATGTCGTAAATGCCGCCGCGGCTGACCGCGATGAAGTACGCGCCCTTCTTCATCAGTTCGAACTCGCGCGGGCCCACCATCTTGTGGCTCTTCGGCGTGTGCGGCGCCGAAATAAATACGACGTCCGCCTCCGGCAAGACTTCGTCAAGTTGATCCGGCTTCACCATCTTCTTCACGAACGGGATGAACGGCTTGTCTTCCGGATCGACCCCGATCACGTTCATGCCGAACGCCCACGCCCGCGTCGCGATTTGTGTTCCGATCCCACCGACCCCGATCACCACCGCCGTGCGCCCGTTCAACTCAATGCCCTTGTACGGCCGGGGATGCCACTCCTGCGTCTGCTTATATTGCCAGAAGCTCGGAAGCTGCCGCGACAACGCCAGCAGCATCGCCATGGCATGGTCTGCGATTTCGGGGCCCTGCACCACCTTATTATTCGTCAGCACGATATTGCTGTCGCGCAAATCGTTACTGCCCGATAGAAACAGCACCTGCTCGACGCCCGCGCTCATCACTTGCACCCACTTCAGCTTCTTGCCGGCGCGCACCTCCTCGGGCGTGATGCTGCCGATGAAGGCATCGGCATCGCCGATCTCCTGCATTACGTTGCCGTCCGTTACTGGCACCAGGCGCGCCTGCGGAGCTGCAGCCTGCAATTCCTGCAGCATCGCGGGGTCGCTGCCCGCAACGAGAATCTTCTTGGTCTGCGCCGGCAGAGCCAGCGTAAATAAGGCCAGGGCAATCGCGAGTCGTTTCACGTCAGGCGATTCTATCAGACTCGCGCGGCGCGCCACACGACTTCGCCCGCAACGATCGTCGCCACCGGACCGCCCCGGAACGTGCGCCCGTCAAACGGTGTGTTGCGGCTCTTTGAGCACGAGCGGTTCACGTCGTACGTCCATTCCGCCTCGGTGTCGAACAACGTGATGTCGCCCGGCAAGCCCGCCGCGATGCGCCCGCGGCCGCCCAGCTTCAAAATCGAAGCCGGCCCGGTCGTGAACAGCGCCACCATGCGCGCCAGCGAAATCTTGCCCGTATGCACCAGCGCTTCGATCGCAATCGCCACGGCCGTCTCCAGGCCGATGATGCCGAATGGACAGCGCTCGAATTCCTGCATCTTCTCGCTGCCCGCGTGCGGAGCGTGGTCGGTCGCGATCGCGTCTACGGCGCCCGACACGATTCCGTCGATCACCGCCTGCCTATCTCTGCCAGCGCGCAGCGGCGGCTTCATCTTGTAATTGCTGTCGTACGGAATCATGTCGGCATCCGCCAACGCAAAATGATGCGGCGTCGCTTCCGACGTGACCGCCAGACCGTGCGCTTTCGCATACGCGACCATCTCGACCGATCGCCGCGATGAAATGTGCGCCACGTGATAACGCGCGCCCGTCAACTCTGCGAGCAGAATATCCCGCGCCACCATCACGTCCTCCGACGCGCCCGGAATCCCGTGCAGCCCCAGCCGCATGCTCTCGACGCCTTCGTGCATGTCGCCGCCGGCGCTCAGATGCAGGTCCTCGCAGTGGTTGATCACCGGAACGCCGTACGCGCGCGCAAACTCCATCGCGCGCCGCATCACGCGCGCGTTCATCACGGGCTTGCCGTCGTCCGAGATCGCGACAATGCCGGCTTCGATCATGGAGCCGATCGCCGCCAGTTCCTCGCCCGCGCTGCCCTTGGTGATCGCGCCGATCGGAAACACATTCACCACCGCCGAACGCTTGGCCCGCTCTACGACGTAGCTCGTCACGGTGGCGTTGTCGTTCACCGGCGACGTGTTGGGCATGCAGCAGATGGACGTAAATCCGCCCGCGGCCGCTGCTCGCGCGCCGGTTTCAATCGTCTCGGCATACTCGAAGCCGGGCTCGCGCAAGTGGACGTGCATGTCGATGAATCCGGGCGCCGCGATCAGCCCTGTAGCATCGAACGCCTCCGCGCCCGCAGCGTCGAGATTCGCTCCGAACCCCGATATACGCCCGTCTTCGACGGCGATGTCTGCCGCGTCATCATACCCGCTCGCCGGATCGATCACGCGTGCGTTTTGAATCAGGAGGCGCTTCACGCCGCGTCCCCCAGCACGCGCTCCAGCACCGACATGCGCACCGCAATGCCGTTCTCCACCTGATTCAGGATCACGGATTTTTGCGAATCCGCCACCTCGGAAGAAATCTCGCGCCCGCGGTTGATTGGCCCCGGATGCATCACAATCGCGTCCGGCCGCGCCAACTCCAGATGCTCCAGCCGAAGTCCGTAAAAGTGAAAATACTCGCTCGCCGGAAAGGCCGCTTCGTGCTGCCGCTCCAGTTGGACACGCAGCATCATTACGACATCCGCTCCCTGAATCGCGTCGCGAATGTCGGAGGTGAGCCGCACGCCCGGCGCGATCTTCTCAAATTCGACGGGCAGCAGCGGCGCGGGCCCGCACAGTACGATGTCTGCGCCGAATTTCGAAAGCAGGTAGATGTTCGACCGCGCCACGCGGCTATGCGCGATATCACCGATGATCGCCACGCGCAGGCCTTCGAGCGAGCCGCGGCGGTCGAGAATCGTGCGCGCGTCGAGCAGCGCCTGCGTGGGATGCTCGTGCGTGCCGTCGCTCGCATTGATGATCGGAATCGGCAGATACCGCGAGAGGAAATGCGGCGCGCCCGATGCCGCATGCCGCATCACAATCGCGTCCGGCCGCATTGCGGCGAGCGTATTCAACGTATCGACGAGACTCTCACCCTTCGACACGCTCGATCCCGACGCCGTGATCGAAACGGTATCTGCGCCCAGGCGCTTAGCCGCGATTTCGAAACTCGTGCGCGTCCGCGTCGACGCCTCATAAAACAGATTGACAACCATGCGCCCGCGCAGCAGGTCGAGGCGCTTGGAGCGCTGGCGCTGCAGAGGCTGGAATTCCCGCGCGCGGTCGAGAATGGCTTCAATTTCGCCGCGGTCCAGGGTTTCGATCCCGAGCAGTCCCGCGCTCATCCGCCGCGTCAGACCTTCTCGACCAGCAGCACTTTCTCGGTGCTGTCGATCTCCTGAAATTTCACTTCGATGATTTCGTTGTCGCTGGTCTGCACCATGCGCCCGATGTAGCGCGCTTCGATGGGGAGTTCGCGATGGCCGCGGTCGATCAGGACGAGCAACTGCACGCGCGCGGGACGGCCGTGATCGAACAGCGCATCGAGCGCGGCGCGGACGGTGCGCCCGGTGTATAGCACATCGTCAATCAGAACGATGTCCTTGCCGGTAACCGGGAAGTGGATTTCGGTCGCGTTGTGCAGGGGCTTCTCGCCAACCGTCGACAGATCGTCGCGATAAAGATTTATGTCCAGGATGCCGACCGGGATATCGAGATTCTCAAGTGCCTTGATCTTTGCGGCAATGCGCTCCGCCATCGGGGCGCCGCGGCGACGGATACCGACGAACGCGAGCCGCCCAAGATCGCTGTTTTTTTCCAGAATCTCGTGCGCGAGCCGGACCAGCGTGCGGTCGATTTCGGAGGCGCTCATCAACTGCGCTTTTTCGCGAATAGGCATTAGTGCAGTCAAACGTTTCAAGGTAGCACGCGGACCAGTTTTTCCACGTACTTCGCGATCATGTCCGGCTCCAGATTGACACGCTCTCCGCCGCGGCGCGCGCGCAGGTTGGTGTGCTCGTAGGTGTACGGAATAATGGCAAACGAAGCCAGCGCGCCGTCGAGCGCCGCAATCGTCAAACTGATGCCGTCGATCGTGATCGAGCCTTTGAGAACGGTGTACCGCTCGACCTCAGCGGCGACGCGCACTTCGAACCACCAATTGCCGTCCGGGAGCGCGCGCAGAGTCTCTATCGTACCGGTCGTTTCGACATGGCCCTGCACCATGTGCCCGTCGAGCCGCGCACCGAGTTGCAGCGGCCGCTCCAGGTTCACGAGCGATCCCGCGCGCAGGTCACCAAGATTGCTGCGCGACAGCGTCTCCGGCGATAATTCCGCGTCAAACCAGCCGTCGCCCACTTCAACTGCCGTCAAACAAACTCCATCAACCGCAATGCTCGACCCCGCGACAGCATCGCGCAGCACCTCGCCGCACCGCACGCGCAAGCGCGGCGGCGGTTGCACTACCGTGCCTGTCTCTTCAACAATTCCGGTAAACATGTCAACGCCAAAGCGCAGGCAGCAAGACTGCCCGCGCCACGTGGGGCAGCAGTCTTGCTGCCTGCCCTGCTCCCCTCACGACTTCACCCACCCTTCCACCGCAAACTCATCCTCCCCGATCGCGTGCAACTTCACGCGCTCAATCAAAATCGCATCCGCCCGGCGTCTCCGCCCCATGCCGCCCGCCACCGGCAGCGATTCCAATCCGCCCAACAGCTTCGGCGCGTAATAAAAGAACACCTTGTCCACGATGCCCGCTTCCAGCGCCGCCCAGTTCACTTTGCTGCCCGCCTCGATCATCAGCGACCTATACTGCTCGCCTGCCAAGAACTCCACCACCTTACTCAAATCCACGCGCCCCGCCGGACCGTCCGCCAGCAGCACGCGCACGCCGCGCTTTTCCAGCGCCTCGCGCCGCGCCTCCGAGGCGGCCGATGTCGCCACCGCGAGCACGTCCCCGTTCACGCTCCGCACCATCCGCGAATCGAGCGGCAGCCGCAGCGTTGAATCGAGCACGATGCGCAGCAGCGGCCGGCTGCGCTCCTCTCCAGTGTGATCCGTCAACAAGCAATCGTCCGCGAGCACCGTACCGATGCCCGTTGCGATCGCATCGTGCGCATGCCGTAGCCGCTGCACATGCTCGCGCGCCCGGGCGCTCGTGATCCAACCGCTGTTGTCTTCCGGCGCGGCAATTTTGCCGTCGAGCGTCATCGCGGCCTTCAACGTCACCAGCGGCCGCCCCGTGCGCATCGCGTGCACAAACGCTTCGTTCAAGGTCGCCGCTTCAGCGCCGTACTCGTCAGCAATCTCCACGTCGACTCCCGCAGCGCGCAACCGCTCGAAACCCTTGCCGGCAACCTGCGGATTGGGATCCTCCACTGCCGCCACCACGCGCGCAATGCCCGCCGCGATCACGGCATCGGCGCACGGTCCGGTGCGGCCGTGATGTGAGCAGGGCTCGAGCGTCACGTACAACGTTGCGCCGCGCGCTCGCTCGCCGGCTTGTTCGAGCGCCACGATCTCGGCATGCCGCCGCCCCGCCCAGGTATGGAACCCGCGCCCGATCACCTCGCCATCGCGCACCACTACGGCACCGACTGCCGGATTAGGACTTGTCCGCCCAAGACCCTGACGCGCCAGCGCCAGCGCCTCTTCCATGAACCGCGCGGTCATGCCTCAAAAAGCGAGTTCACAAATTCCTGCGCATCGAACGGCAGCAGATCGCCGGTCTTCTCACCCACACCGACATAACGAATCGGCAGATTGAGCTCGCGCGCAATCGCCACCACGATGCCGCCTTTTGCCGTTCCGTCGAGTTTCGTCAGCACAATGCCCGTCACGCCGCTCGTTTCAGTGAACTTGCGCGCCTGCTCCAGCCCGTTCTGCCCCGTTGTCGCATCAAGCACCAGCAGCACGTCATGCGGCGCGTCCGGAATCACCTTCTGCGCGGTGCGCCGCATCTTCTCGAGCTCACTCATCAGGTTCGCCTTCGTGTGCAGCCGCCCCGCGGTGTCCACGATCACGTAATCTACTTTGCGCGCCTTGGCCGCCTGCAGCGCATCGAACACCACCGCGCTCGGATCCGATCCCGCCGATTGATGAATCACCTGCGTGCCGGTGCGCTCGCCCCACAGTTCCAACTGCTCGATTGCAGCCGCGCGAAACGTATCCGCCGCACACAACAGGACACTCCGACCCTCGCCCTGGTAGCGCGCCGCAAGCTTTCCGATCGTGGTGGTCTTGCCGCTGCCGTTCACGCCCACGATCATGACCACCGCCGGAGGTTGCGCCACGCGGGGCACGGGCCGCTCCGATGCTTCGAGCACCTGTAGAATATGTTCGCGAATCAGTCGCTTCACCTCGCCGGCATCGGCGATGAGATGACGGTCTACGCGCTGGCGTATGCTTTCGAGAATTTCGGCGGTAGTGCGCGGGCCGACGTCGGCCGTGATCAGCGCGTACTCGATTTCATCGAGCAGGTCCTGATCGATCTCTTTACGGCCCGCAAAAGCGTCCTCCAGCCGCTCCATAAGACCGCTGCGGGTCTTCTGGACACCGGCTTTGAGACGTTCGAGGAGATTAGGTTCCTGCTCTGTCGAGCCGAACAGCGTCTGAATGGCCAAGTCTCATCTTAACTTGCGGTCGAGAAAATGCTTCAGCGCGACGGCGTTGTTGTGCTCCGTATCGTGGCTGCTGTAAAGCAGCGTCAGCGTGCCGTCGTGCGCTTTGTCGAGCAGCGGCTGCCACGCTTCCCGATGCTCGGCGAGTTCCTTGTCATACCGCTTCTGAAACTCCGGCCACTTGGCAGGGTCGTGCGAAAACCACTTACGCAGCTCGGTGCTGGGGGCGACATCTTTGTCCCAGCCCTCAGCGATCAAATTCTCTTTCTTCATCCCGCGCGGCCACAGGCGCTCCACCAAAAAGCGGTGCCCGTCGCCGCGCTCCACCGGATCGTATACTCGCTTGATCTGAATCATGGTTGCGCAGACGTCCGCGGCAGCGCCGCCCGCAAGCGTCCCACCAGCGCCCCGGCGTAACGCGCCGCGATCCGTCGTCCTCTATGAGGCTTGTAAGGCTTTCCAGTATCGGGCCGGAACCGGCTTACCACCGCGGCGTCTTCGTTCGACAGTTCGCCGCGCCCGTGCGCCTCCCGCATCTGCCGCTCCACCAGCAGCATACGCTCAAATACCGCGTGATCAGCGATATATGCGGATTCGATGAGCGCCCGCTCGGTAATCGACCCCCGGTCGAGAATGTAGCGGTAGAGCTGCTCCGTGCTGATAACGAGCTGTTTGGTGCGCATACTGGACAACGCCGTTAATCCACTTGCACGTGCATCGCCATATCACAGTTGACATCCGCGAGGTACCCCCGCTACTCTGGCGTCTTGTCTATACAGGCTGTCTAGACAAGTCACGATGCCTTGGCCCGTCCATCGAGGAAAACTCGCGCCCCTCTACTACCAGATCCAACAAAAACTTCTGCGCGATATCGCCTCTGGTAAATTCCGCCCCGGACACCCGCTTCCGTCCGAACCCGAAATCGCGCGCCAGGCCGGGGTCAGCCGCATGACCGCGCGGCAAGCTCTGAAGGCTCTGCGCGACATGGGCGTCACCTACACGGTCCGGGGCAAGGGTACGTTCGCCTCCGCGGCGAAGCTCGTCAAAGACTTCCGCCAGGTGCAATCGTTCACCGAAGAAATGCGCGCCCGCGGCCTCGAACCGCGCACGCGCTTGCTCTCGCTGAAAGTGATCACTCCCGGACCCGAGGTTGCGCGCGCCCTGCACCTCGAACCCGAACAGCGCGTCGTGCGGCTCGTTCGCCTCCGCCTCGCGAACAGTTCGCCCATGGGCATCGAATCCAGCCATCTTCCCGAGCGCCTCTGCCCGGAGATGGCGGACAAGTTTCAAGAGGGCAACTCGCTTTACGAATTTTTGGACGAACACTACGGACTGCGCGTGGTAACAGCTGACGAAGTCGTCGAAGCGAGCCCGGTGCGCGCCAAAGAAGCGCACCTGCTGAATGTCGCGCCCGGCGCGCCCGTCTTCCTTTTCACACGGACTTCGTACCTCGAAGACGGCCACCCGGCCGAGTACGTCAAATCCGTCTACCGCGCGGACCGCTACAAAATCGCGATCCGCCTGACCAGACAAGAACAACCTCAATCCCCACGGAGACAATCTTAGTGGCAGCAGAACAGTATCTGACCCGCGTCGCGGAAATCATCGCGGCGATTCGCGAAACACAGAAGGACAAAATCGAGCAGGCGGGCGCGGCCTTCGCACGCTCCATCCAGGACGGCGGCCGCGTGTACCTGTTCGGCAGCGGGCATTCCGTGATTCCCGTGCTCGACATCTTCCCGCGGTACGGCAGCTTCGTCGGCTTCCATCCTATTTACGATCCCCGCCTGATGTGGTTCAACGTGGTCGGTCCCGGCGGCGCGCGCGAGTTGCTGTGGCTCGAACGGCACGAGGGCTATGTGCCCGTCGTACTGGAAAGCTACAACCTGCAGTCGCGCGACTCCATGCTGGTGTTTTCTCACGGCGGTCTCAACGCCGCGCCCGTCGAAATGGCGCTCGAAGCCAAGAACAGAGGCCTCACCGTCGTCTCCGTCTCTTCGCACTCCAATCAGAAAAGCGCGAAGCCCACGCACTCCAGCGGAAAAACGCTCGCCACCGCGTCGGACATCGCGATCGATAACTGCGTGCCGCCCGAAGACGCGCTCGTCGGCGTCAACGGACAAGCTGAGAAATTCGCGGCCGGTTCCACCGTTGCAGCGGTCTCCATCGCGATGGCGCTCGTCGCAGAAACCGGCGCGCAGCTTGTGAAGAGCGGAGCCCATCCGCCGACATTCGTCTCGCCCAACGTCGGCCTCCCCGCCGGCCACAACCAGGACGTCTTCCGCGCCTACGAGCGCTTCATCCAAGGCAGCCGGGAATGAG
>JAICMB010000740.1 GCA_025929455.1 Bryobacteraceae bacterium
AAAACTAAGCCACGGTCCGAGCGCTATTTGCGGACGGCGGGGCTTGGGGCAGGCAGAAAGACTGCCTGCCCCACTTCGGAGCACATTTGAAAAAACGAAGCCGTTTTCGGAATCACATGAACTCCCCATTTCATTTATATGGGCCGGGTGAGGCGGTCCCGGAGGCGGGCCCGGGGAAGTGGTTGAAATCGCGGCAGAGAAGATTGCGACGGATGCGTGAACGCGGCCACTATAATCGAGGCAGTGCTGGGCGAACTTATCGTCGAAAACTATGCCGTGGTGGAGCGTGCGCGCATCCGGCTGCACCCCGGGTTCAACGTGCTCACGGGGGAAACGGGGAGCGGAAAATCGATCGTGGTGGATGCGCTCGGACTGCTGTTCGGCGAGCGCGCGTCATCGGACGTGGTGCGGGCGGGCGCGGCGCGGGCGCGCATTGCGGGTATTTTCGAGATTCCGAATGGCACGGCGGCGCGGGCCGCGCTTGAAAGCGCGGGCATTGAAATCGAAGATGGTGAGCTGCTGATTGAGCGCGAGATTCTCGCCAATGGGAAATCGCGTGCGTTCGCGGGCAGCCGGCCGGTGGCGGCGGGATATCTGCGCGAGCTCGCCCCGCTGCTCGGCGATATACACGGGCAGCACGATTCGCAGCAGCTTTTTTCGGCCGACGTGCAGCGGTCGATGCTGGACGCGTTCGCGGGGGCGGGCGCGGCGGTGGCGGAACTGGGTGCGCTTTATCGGGGGTGGAAGACAGCCGCGAGGGAGGCGGAGGAGTTCGAGCGTGGGTCGCAGGAGCGGCTGCGGATGGCCGACTTGTGGCGGTTTCAGCTTCGGGAGATCGAGACCGCGGCCTTGCAGCCGGGCGAAGATGCGGCGCTGGAGAACGAGCGCGCGGTGCTGCGCAATATCGGCAAGCTGCAGGACGCGGCGGCGGCTGCGTACGCGGCGCTTTACGACGCGCCGGAGAATGCATTCGCGCTGCTGCGGACCGCCGCGAAAAAAGTGGATGAGCTCGCGCGTATCGACGGCAACCTGCAAACGGTGGCCGATGCGCTGCGGCCGGTCGAGATCGCGGTGTCGGAAGCGGCGGGGACGCTGCGCGACTACCTCGATCGCCTGGAGGCCGATCCGCAGCGCCTGGAAGGTGTTGAATCGCGGCTGGCGCTAGTGGAACGGCTGAAGCGCAAGTACGGAGGATCGCTGGACGAGATTCTGGCGTTTCTGGAGGAGGCGCGGGCGCAGCTTGCGACGGTGGATGACGAGGCCGGGCGGCGGGCGGAACTCGCGGCGCGCGTCCAGCAGGCTGCCGATGCTTATTCCGCGGCGGCGTTGAAGATGACCGCGGTGCGGCAGCAGGCGTCGGCCAAACTCAGCAAGGCGGTGGAGCGTGAACTGGGTGCGCTGGCGATGCAGGGTACCGCGTTCCGGATCGGGGTCGAACCCGCGCCGTGGTCCGAGCACGGAGCGGACGCAGTGCAGTTCTTGATCGCGGCGAACGCGGGCGAAGAATTGAAGCCGCTCAGCCGGGTCGCCTCGGGCGGGGAACTGTCGCGCGTGGCGCTGGCGCTGCGGACCTCGCTCGGTAAAGCGGCGCGGGCCGAGGGCGGGGCTCGAGCGCTGGTTTTCGATGAAATCGACACCGGCATCGGGGGCGCGGTTGCGGAATCAATTGGGCGGAGGCTGAAGTCGCTGGCGGCGGGCGATCAGGTGCTGTGCGTGACACACTTGGCGCAGATCGCGAGCTTTGCGGACCATCATTATGCGGTGGAGAAACGCGAGGCGAAGGGCCGGACGGTTGCGAGCGTGGAGGAGTTGACGGCGGAGCAGCGGACGAGGGAGATTGGGCGGATGTTGTCGGGGGAGCGGGTTACAGAGGAGGCGCTGCGGAATGCGGCGCGAATGCTGGAGGCAAGCGCGGGGGTGCGGTAGGCGCACCAGGCGGCGAGGCGTGCGGCGGGCGAAGGACAGCCAGCAAAGACTGGCTGTCCCACTTGGAACCGAAAACTACGCGGCGGCGCGGGTTATGGCGTTGCCATAGCGCTCGAGGAGGGCGAACAGGTCCGCGGCCTGAAACGGCTTCGCGATGTAGGCGTCCATCCCGGCGTCGCGGCATTGCTCCTGGTCGCCCTGCATG
>JAICMB010000352.1 GCA_025929455.1 Bryobacteraceae bacterium
TACCAGCACAAGATGAAGCGCTTCGACGGCCGCCTGTTTGCGTACGTGCCTGCGAACGGCACACGCGAGTTTGTGTTCAAGCTGCCGTCGCCAGTGGTCGCGGCCGCGGATGCACACACGCTGGAAGCGATCGATTACGACCGCGCGAAGACCGAAACCCTGCGGTTCTGGAAAGACTACATCGCGCGCGGCGCCCGCTTCCATGTGCCCGAGCAGACCGTCAACGAACTGTTTAACGCGACGTTGTGGCACGCGCTGCGCCTGCCACGACGTCACGGCGGCGCGGGTCCGCACGTGAAAATCGACCTGCCGTACTCAAATTTCGCCTACAGCCAGACCGGCACGCCGTGGCCCGTGAACCAGGCGGTGTATGTCGATTACATGCTGTACGGCCTGCGCGGCTACCACGGCATCGCCAGCGAGGAATTGCTCGCGCAGTATCACAACAATCAGGAGCCGGATGGGCGCATCGGCGGAAATGCGAACTGGACCGTGTACACGCCCGGCATGCTGTACGCCGTCGCGCAGGATTATCTGCTCTCGCGCGATCGCACGGAGTTGGATCGCGTGCTGCCGGCGAGCCTGCAGGCGCTCGATTGGTGCCTGCGGCAAGTGCGTACGGCGGGCGGTATTGTGGATGGTCCGCTGAACGATCTAACGGGTACCGGCGCGTGGGCCTTCAATCAGGCGTATCTTTATGCCGGCCTGGAATTGTTCGGGCGTGCACTCGAAGATATCGGTAATCCACGCGCGGCAGAATGCAAGCGCGCGGCAGCGGAGTTGCGCGAGGCTATCGCGGGGGCGTTCAGCAACGCGTCTATGCTGTCGCCGCTGGTCGAATTACGCGACCACACCTGGCAGCCCTACGTGCCGAGCGAAGCCCGCACGCACCGGCGCATTCTCGAGCAGTGGTATCCGGCGGACGTTGACACCGGCGCGGTTCACCTGATCCGGCTAGGAGCTATCGCGCCCGAGGGCGATCTGGCGAACTGGCTGCTGAACGACCACGAGGACAACCTCTACTATCGCGGCCTCGGGATGGCGAACGAGCCGGTGTACAACCAGCAAGCCACCGCGTATCTGCTTCGCGACGATCCGGAGGCGGCGATTCGCGCGTTCTACAGCTACATGGCATGCGCGTTCAGTCACACGGTGTTCGAACCCGTAGAGCATCGCTGGACGCAAGGGCAGTATTTCGGGCCGCCGTCGACGGACGGCGCGTGGTTTGAGCTGTATCGCAATATGCTCGTTCACGAGCGTGGCGATGGAGCGCTGGTGCTGGGACTAGCGACGCCGCGGGCGTGGCTGGCGCGCGGGAAGCGTATCGAAGTGGAGCGCGCGCCGACTTACTTCGGCGATGTTTCGTTCACAATTGACAGCGGCGCGGCGCCGGAACGCATTACGGCTACGGTGGATATGCCCGCACGGAATCGTGCGCAAGAGTTGCTGGTGAGGTTGCGGCATCCCGACGGTAGGCGCATGCGGAGCGTGACTGTGAATGGGCGGAAGTGGGCGGATTTTGATGCGGAGAAGGAGTGGGTGCGGATTGCGCGGCCGGGCGGGCGGTATGCGATTGAGGTCACGTATTAAACAGCGGTCAAGTGGGGCAGGCGTCCACGCCTGCGGCCGGTCTCCAGACCGGCCCTCGTCCGCACACGCAACCAGATGCATGACAGCTGTTGCGGATCCGCGGCTCTGCAGTCCATTGGCCGCGGCGCGAATGCCAAACAAGCAGGCGAGCGCCGGTCTGGAGTGGCCAACCGTTAACGCCGGCATGGGGACCTCGCCTGCGACCCCTGCAAACTCGAAAGCTCCGGGGCATTGTGCGGCGGCGGACGAGGCGGGTTTGGAAACCCGCCGCAGGCGTGGTCGCCTGCCCCACATGATTAGAATCGAGTTTGCATGAGCATTGGTTACGTTTTCATGCTGGCGGGGTTGGTGAGCTTCGGCTTGCTCGGCGTCTTTCACAAAGTTGCGGATGTGAAGGACTGCCGGCCCAGTGCGATCAACGCCATGCTTTATGCGTGGTCACTGGTGTTCAGTGTAGTGACGGTGTTGTCCATCAATCGCAGCGTGACGGCGCCCGTAAACGTATTGTGGATCGCGCTTCCATTTGGTGTGTCGGCGTCGGTCGCGATTCTGGCGTTCCAGGCAGGCATTCGCCACGGCAACATCGCGACAAGCTGGCTGGCGATTAACCTGTCGTCGGCGATTCCGACGGTTGCTTCCATCGTCATCTATCACGAGCCGCTGGGCCTGAGAAAGACGATCGCGCTGCTGCTGATTCCGGTTTCGATCGCGCTGCTATGGATCGATAAGCGGCGCGAGCCGGAGGGCGCTGAAACACACGGCGCGCCGGAAGGCGTGCTCTCGGCGAGGGATGAATGAAACGCGATTCGCGGCTGTGGCTGCAGTTGATGCTGATCGCGTTCGTCGCGAACGGCCTCGGCCCCTTTGGGCTGAAGATCCTCGACGAACACCATCTGGCAAGCTTTCAGCCGCAGTATCTCGTGTACTGGTATTTGGGCGGAGCCGTTTTCGGGGCGCTGGCGTTCTTTCGCGAGTCGCGCGAGGTGCGGGGGCGCGAGGTGGCGCTGGGCGCTGTCATGGGGCTGTGCAGCCTGGGCGGGCAATCGTTCACGGGGCTCGCGCTTGCCTCAGGTTTGCCCGGGCACGTGGTGTTTCCACTGACCACCGGCGGATCACTGTTTCTAGTCGCGCTCGCGGGCATCGCTGTCTTTAAGGAGCGGGTCGGCCGCTTTGGAATCGCAGGTATCAGCCTCGGAATTATTTCACTAATTATATTGAGTGCCGCATGATTATAGACGTTCATACGCATGTCTGGGAGTGCCCCTGTCATATCGGCGAGCAGTTTATTCACGATGCGAAAGTCACTGCCGGTGAGAAGTATCGGGATATTTCCGTGGATCTTGATGAGCACTGGAAAGCAATGGCGCCCGTCGACAAAGCAGTAGTGCTCGGGTTCCGCGCGCGGCACGTCGGCGTGCTGGTTCCGAACGAGTACGTAGCCGATTACGTGGGGCGGCATTCGGACAAGCTGATCGGGTTTTGTTCCGTCGATCCACAGGACCCAGACGCGGTCGAGCAATTAGACGACGCCGTGCAGCGGTTGAAGCTGTGCGGCTTGAAAATGGGTCCGATTTACCAAAACGTTGCGCCCTCGGACTGGCGGTTCCGGCGCTTGATGGGGCGCGCAGAACACCTTGGGATACCGGTCCTGATTCATCAGGGCACGACGTTCTGCGCCAATGTTTCGCTCGAAATCGCGAATCCCATACAGTTGCAGCCGCTCGCGCTCGAGTTCCCGCGGTTACGGATGGTGATCGCGCACATGGGTCACCCCTGGATCAACGAGACGCTGGTCCTTATTCGCAAAAATCGCAATATGTATACCGATATTTCGGCGCTCTACTACCGGCCGTGGCAATTCTATAATGCACTCGTTTCGGCGATGGAGTACGGTGTGCTCGACCGGCTGTTACTGGGTTCTGATTATCCCTTTACGACACCGGGATCGACCATGGAAGCGTTGCACAAGGTGAATGACATGGTGGAAGGCAGTCACTTGCCGCGCATTCCGGATAAGGCCATCGAAGATATGATTCATCGCGACACATTGGACCTGTTGGGTATCGGATGAAGCGCGTTCTTCTCTTTGCATTTGCCGTTGCCGCTCTCGCGGCACAGCCGCGTCAGGCGGCGGTACAGGTTTCATTCAGCGAGCGTTCGGGTTCACTCGATATCCAGCGTATCGGCCTGGGGCAGGGCGGCCTATCGCCGAATCCGATGTGGGACGACCGCGTGATGGAGATTCGCGCGCTGCGGCCGCGGCTGATCCGCCTATTTCTGCAGACTTATTTCGACCTGCTGCCCGCACCGGGCACGTATCACTTCGATACGCTCGACCGCAGCGTGGACACGATTCTGAGCACCGGCGCCACGCCGTTGATGACCATTGCGTTCAAGCCGCGCTTGCTCTTCCCGATAGATCAGGACGTCGTGGCACCGAACAGTTGGCCGCAGTGGGAAGACCTTGTCTACAACCTGGTCAAACATTATAAGGACCGCGGCGCGGGCATTCGTTATTGGGAAGTCGGCAACGAGCCCGACATTGGCGAGGACGGCGGAACTCCGTACCGCTTCAAGCCGGACAGCTACGTGACCTATTATCAGCACACCGCCGCCGCGATACTGCGCGCGGACCCCGATGCGCGCGTGGGCGGCCCGGCGCTGGCAAACTATCGCTCGCCGCTCTTGCCCGCTCTGGTGGAGGCGGCGGATGCGGGCAAAGTGCCGGTGCATTTTGTTTCCTGGCATATCTATTCGAGCGAGCCGGCGCGGGTGCGCCAGACGATCGACTATGTGAACAACATACTCGCCCAGCACCCGCAGGTTAAAGTTGAGAAATTTCTCGATGAGTGGAACATGTCGTTGTCCCATCCTGTCCGCGACCCGCGCTTCCAGCCGGCTTATATTACCGAGA
>JAICMB010000313.1 GCA_025929455.1 Bryobacteraceae bacterium
CCACGCTCCTATCCTGTCGAAACTGGCGGTCGCCGGCGGCGCGCGGCCGGAACCGCTGGCATTTGCAGGTGAAGGTGTATTCAATGCGGCGATTTCGCGGCAAGGACTCCTGGCCTACGATCAGGCCACACTTGATCTGGATATCTGGCGCCTCGAATTAAACGGACATGCCGCGGCGAGGAATGCCCCCACGCGCCTGATTTCCTCAACGCGCCTGGAGCACGAGGCGGTCTATTCTCCGGATGGCAAGCGCATTGCGTTCGGCTCGAATCGTTCCGGCGCTTTGGATCTATGGGTTGCGAACGGGGATGGGTCGAATGCCGTGCAGTTGACTTCCCTCGGGCGGACGCAGTACACGGGAGGCCCGCGTTGGTCTCCCGATGGGCGATTCATTGCGTTCAGTTCTACTGCGCGGGAACGGCAAAGCATTTATGTTGTGAACTCGGAAGGTGGGAAAACGAAACGGCTGGACATCGATGAGTTAGCGGATCCACCGGACCAGGCGTGGTCCGTTGATGGTAAGTGGCTCTACTTCGGTGCGCAGCGCGACGGACGGAATGAGCTTTGGAAAATCGCGTGGCCGGTTTCGGAGCGCCATACGAAACCCGTTCGCGTGATCGGCACCGGTTTTGGCAGCAGCGCGATCGAATCTCCCGACGGGAAGTTTATCTATTACTTAAAATGTGCGGAACCCGATTTCAGTTTGTGGAGAATGCCGGCCGAAGGCGGGGAGCAAAGCCGGGTGCTGGCGTGGGTGCGTAACAACAACTTCGCTGTTGTCCGCGATGGAATCTACTTTATTCCGAGCGTGCAGCCGTATGCGGTGCAGTTTCTGAGTTTTTCAAGCGGCAAGACGGTGCGCATCGCGGAGCTTGCTCGCGAGCCGGCCTGGGGCTTTTCGGTTTCACCGGAGGGCAGGTGGCTGCTGTACTCGGAATCTGAGGCGGTGCGGTCGGATTTGAAGCTGGTGGAGAACTTCCGGTAGCGCGGCGCGCTATTGCAGGGGCAATACTCGGGCGCGCGGGCATGTCGCAGATTTCGTGGGCTACAAGGAAGTTCGGCGGTGGCTCTTGTGCGGACGAGGGCCGATTAACAATCGGCCGCAGGTTGACAACCTGCCCCACGACGTGGCCGGACGAGAACTTGGCTGAAGAGGGCAGGCAGCAGAGACTGCCTGCCCCACGTCGGATTCAGACCCGGTCGGGGACTGTGAAGTAGAACGTAGAGCCCTGCCCAACAATTGATTCGACCCAGATTTCGCCGCTGTATCGCTCGACGATTTTTTTGCATACCGCGAGTCCGATACCGCTACCCGGGACGGCGGGTCCGTGAAGCCTTTTGAAAGGCTCGAAAATCTGCTGGTAATACTCGGGCGCGATGCCGATACCGTTATCGCGGCAGGAGAATCGCCACGCGCCGTTCCGGCGTTCGGCGGCGATGTGGATCCGCGGCGGGGCGGCGGACCGGTACCTGATGGCGTTGCCGATCAAATTCTGGAAAAGCTGGACAAGGCTCGTTTGAGCGATGCACACCTTTGGAAGATTGTCATGCGTGACGGTCGCGCCGGATTCTGAAATAGCGCCCTGCAGGTTCTCAATGGCTGCTTGAACACACGCGTTGGCATCGACCGGCGCGGTTGAGAACGCCTCGCTCGTTGACACTGTCGAGAACCGCAGAAGATCCTCGATCAGAGCAGCCATACGTTTGGTTGCATCCGTGATATGACCGAGCAATTCCTTCCCATCACCAAGCCGGTCCCCGTACCGCATCTCAAGTAATTGAACGAAGGAAGTCACGGTCTTTAGGGGCGATCGGAGATCGTGGGACGCGACGTAAGCGAAGCGCGAGAGATCGTCGTTTGAGCGGCGGAGTTCGGCGGCGGTTCGCTCGAGCTGTTCATATGCCTGCGCGAGCGCCCGCTCCGACTGCCTCCTCTCCGAAACGTCGCGGAAAATGAGGACGGCCCCGACGATCGAATCATCGTCGTCTCGGATCGGAGAGGCGCTATCGTCGATGACGATAGTACGGCCATTCTTCGCAACCAGAACTGTAGGGTCGTCGAAGACAACGATGCCGCCCGTCCGTAGCGCCTTTCGAACCGGATTTTCAACCGGCTCGCCGGTATCTTCGCGCAGGAACACGAGCACGTCTTCGATCGGCCGGCCGGCCGCCGCGTCGGGGTCCCATCCGCTCAGTTCCGCTGCGACGGCGTTTATGAACGTGATGTTGCCTGAAGCGTCGATGGAGACGACGCCGTCGCCGATGCTGGCGAGAGTCGTCTCGAAGAGGTCGCGGGCTGCGAGAAGCTGCCGCTCGTACATGCGCCGTTCGGTGGCATTGAAGATGGTCAGCCGGTTTAAGGTCGGCGTGCCGGCCTCATCCCGTTTTTGCCGCGCATTGACGAGTGTGGGAAGGATGCCACCGTCTTTCTTTTTGAAATCGAGCGCGATCTCATTCACCGAGCTCTGAGTTCGAAGGAGAAGCGCAAAGTGCGTTTCATAGAAGATCTTGCCTCCCGGCGACAAGATATCGACGAGACGGACTCCGGCCAGGAGATCGTGCCGGTCGTAACCGGCCCACTCGAGAAAAGTACGGTTTACCTTGAGGATTCGCCCGGAGGCGTTGGTCGTAATGTAACCGCAAGGGGCCTCCTCGTACAGTTCCTCCGCGCTTTCGTCGAGAAGCGGAGCAGCAGCGGCGCCGTCGCGCTCAAGATCGCTCAAGGTAAGCCCTGATTTTCTCGATCGTTTCCGCCGGCGCGCTCAGATGCGGACAATGGCCGGTGGCGTTGAGCTTGACGAAAGTGCTGCCGGGAAGACTCCGGTGTACGAATTCGCCGACCGGCTCGGGCGCGATGTCGTCCTGGGAGCACTGCAGGATTAGCGATGGAACCTTGTTCAAGCCGAGATCCGAGCGATTATCGGAAAAAAACGTTACGCGGGCGAAATGTTTCGCGATGTTCGGATCGGTTCGGCAGAAGCTGTCGGCAAGCTCCTGCGAAAGCTCAGGCCGGCCGGCGTTTTTCATGATCACCGGCGCCATCGCCTGCGACCAGCCGAGGTGGTTGGCATCCAGAGTCTCAAGCAGATTGAGGATGTCGGCGCGATTGAAACCGCCTGTGTAGTTCTCGTCGTTGATGTAGCACGGCGACGGTCCGACCAGGATGAGGTTCCGGAAATATTCGGGCTTCTTAATCGCTGCCAGCACGCCGATCATTGAACTGACGGAATGGCCCACGAAGATGGCGGGAGCGCCGTCGACGGCTTCAATAATCTGGAGGACATCTTGCGCGTATCCGTCCAGCGTTCCATACTTCTGGCGGCTATATTGCGAGAGATCGGACCCTCCGGCGCCGACATAGTCAAACAGCACCACGCGATAGCGGTCTTCAAAAGCGGGCGCGACAAACCGCCACATCTCTTGACTGCATCCGTACCCGTGCGCGAAGACGATGGTCTGGTCGCCGTTGCCAGAAACTTTGATGTTGTGCTTTTTGAAAATAGACATGGCGCCGAGGGCGGAAGAGATTAGGTCCCCGTTCGCGAACGAGCGCCGCCCATCGTGTGGGGAGTTGGCAAGAGCCGCTCTGTCCTATTGTATCGGAGCGCGATTTCTGCTCCTCACTCACGCTGCCGGGCCGCCGCGTTCACTTGCCGCCTCCATTCGAACAACACCACGCCCGCCGCTACGGACACATTCAGCGATGCGATCGCGCCCGCCATGGGAATGCGGACCACGAAATCGCACCGCTTACGGACGTGCTCGTGCAAGCCATGGCCCTCGCCGCCCAGCACGAAAGCGATGCGGCCTTCGTAGGTCACCTCGGTGTACAATTCCGCCCCACGCTCGTCCACTCCATAGATCCAGAACCCGCGCTTCTTGAAACCTTCCAGCGCCTGTCCGACGTTCGTCACTCGCACCAGCGGAAGGTGTTCAAGCGCCCCAGCGGCGGCCTTGGCGACCGCATCGGTAACGCCGACGGCGCGCCGCTCCGGCACGACCACGGCGCCCGCGCCCGCCGCGTGAGCAGTGCGCACGATGGCCCCCAGGTTATGCGGGTCTTCCACGCCATCCAGCACAACGACGGCTTCCGCGCGCGCGGCAGTCTCCTCCAGATCCGCATAATGGTGCGCCGCCCCGAACGCCACGACACCCTGATGATTCGCGCCGCCGCCCAGTGCGCGGTCCAGCGCCGAGCGCGGTTCAAATCGCACCGGCACGTGCTGTTTGCGGCAGAGATCTATTAGCTCCTGAATGCGTGGCCCGCCTGCCCCGCGCGCGATCAGCACGCGATCGAGGGCGTGCCCGGCGAGCAGCGCTTCGCGCACCGGATGTATGCCCGCCAGCACCGCCATACTTGCCAACGTAGCGTAGTCTTGCCGCTACGATGAAAGTTGTCCGATTTCCCTTCCCGGCCGCGCCCGCCGTTGCGCGTGGCAGTCGTCGTAGATTCGAACACGCTGCCGCAGGTGTATGACGCTGTTGTTCGTGAACTCGCGGCGAGCGATTTTTTGAGCCTTGGCCTGATTCGCGTTCCGGCAGCGCCGGCGCCCCGGGCCCCGCTGCTGTGGCGCGCTCTGCATAAACTGGACGAACGCGCGCTCGCGCCCGCAGCCGACCCGTTTCGCCTCGTTGACGCGCACGCCATTCTCGGCTCCTTGCAGCAGATTGACGAGCCGGACGTTTTGCTGAATCTGACAGATCGGCCGCACGCCGGCGCGTGGTCGATCGAGTATAGCGATACCGCTTTATTCCACCACCTGGCGCGCGGCGACGGCTTTACAACCGCGCGGCTGCTCGACGGCGGCGGCCGCGTGCTCGCCGAAGGGACCTACTCGCTCGAACCCAGCCTTTCGCTCGCCTACAACCGCGCGCAGCCGCTGTGGAATCTGACCGATGTGGTTGTCCAGAAATTGCGGCAGCTACACGAAGGCGGCGTGCTGTCTTCGTCAGCGGCAGCGGCGACAGAAG
>JAICMB010000389.1 GCA_025929455.1 Bryobacteraceae bacterium
CTGCCGGCGCCTCCGTGGATCGTGCACGTAGCGCATCGTCGCGCGCTTCGACCACGCGGCGCCGATGACGATCACGAAAATGATGCCGACAAGGACTGCCACGCGCATCAGCAGCTCGCGGAGCAATCGCGTGGAATGACGCGCAATCGACGATTTCCAGTTCGCCAGGTTTTGCTTCGCCGAGTCGAGCATCACGCGCTGCTCGCCGAGCGGCACGCCCGCGGCGGAGAGCTGCTTGAAACGTGCCGTCAGCGCTTCGAGCTGCGCCCGCTGCTCGGATGCGTCGGCCGGCTGAGTTGCAGCCGCGAGCTGATCGGCGCGGTGAAGCGCGTCCATAATCTGCGCTCGGATCGGCCCGCGAAACTTTTCGTTCTCCTCGGCCAAGCGCCCTGACTCAGACACGAGGCCGCTTAGTTCGCTCATGCGGCCGTTCATCGTGAACAAGTCGCGAAAGATGCTGAGGATGTTGCCGGATTCGTCCGAGTTGCTGGCGCTATTGTCGTCCGACACTTTCGCGGCCGACGAATTATCCGCGTCGACTTCCGGCACCGACCGCGCGAGCGCATCGATTTTCGCGGAGAGCGTGGTGCTGTCGCCGGATTGCGCTGCGGCGACGAATCCGGCGTATTGTGTCAGCACCTCCTGCTGTGCTTTGGCGAGATTGAGCTGCGCGGTCAGCCGATCGCGCTGCTGCGAAAGCGCCGGTTGCGACGTAGCCGCCGCCGATTGGAGATTCGTCTCAAGCTGTGCGATTTGCGTTTGAAGTGATTGCACCCGCGCCGCCGCCTTCGCGGTGAGCTGCGAGAGATTCGCCCCGCCCTTCACGGAAGCGTTCGTTGTCGTCGATGTGGCGCCAGCAGCGCCCGCGTCATCGAGCATCGCCGCCTCAGCACGGGCGAATTGCAACCCAAGTTTCACAACCTGTTTTGCATTGTCGCAGACGTTCGCGCGCAGCAACAGCTCCTGTGAATGCGCCTGCGCCGGATCGACCGCTTCGATGCGGTGATACCAGTCAATGCTGTGGTTCAGATACTCCAGCACGTCATTCGCCGTCGCCGGCGCAGACGCGGGCGCCTTCGCAGCGTGCGAAATTGCCGGTGGCATCAACGCGATCAACAGCGCGAGGGCGAGATAGTGAAATCGCAGCATACCGTAAACAGGTAAGAGCAACTGCTGTGCCGGATCGCGGATTCCAGCCTCCGATGCGCCTGTCAAAGGTTCGGGCAGCGAATTACGATGAAGGCTCGATGACAGGCGCGACATTGTGGGACCGCTGCTCGCGGAGCGGAATGCTGGCGGCGACGCTAATACTGACCGCAGCGCTTGTCTGCCGCGCCGATGAGACGGTGCTTGGACCGGTGCAGGAACTGCAGGTGCTGGATGACTTCGGTCCGGCCAGCACCAATGTCTGGAAGGCGCACAGCAGCGACAACTTGCGTTTTGAAATGACCGCGCAATCCGTGCCCGGCGTGAGCGATTCGCTACTGCAGATCAACTTCAAACGGAAAGAGGACGGCAAGCCAGCGTTATTCACGCTCGAACGTGCGTTGCCGGCCGGCTCCATTGGGAGCGACGCGCGCGGATTGCGCATCGTCCTCGGCGCGCCGCAGGGCAAAGAATGGTGGATGCAATTGAGCGTTCATGCGGGCGGAAAGAAATACGCCTACACGATGCAGACGACATTCCCCGATCGGGCTACGGTCGAGCTGGATATTCCGTTCGAAAAGTTCATGAACGGTCATACGCCACTCGACTCCGCGACCGCGCGGCAAATCGATAGCGTGAGCCTCCTCGTCGCCGCGGGCAATGGCGCGATCTATCTCGACCAGCTCAGCACGTACGCGCAGCAGGCATACCATTCGTGGCTGTCCTTCGCGTCGTCGCAAGAGCGCAACAACCTCTTTCAGCCGAGCGAAACCGTCACGGTCACGCTCACACCCGGCGGCACATTGCCCACGGCCGCCAAAGGCTTCCATTACGCGGTCGAAGATTTCTTCAAGCATGTTGTCGAGGAAGGGACGGTCACGCTCGACGGCTCAAAGTCATACACGCTCAACCTCACGCCCAAGACCACTGGTTTCTACGAGCTGCGCACGTGGTGGACCGACACTGCCGGCAAGGACCTCGAAGACCGCTCTTGCCTGCGCTGCGGCGGCACCGAACCGCAGGGCATCGCGACATTCGCCGTGCTCCCGCGAACGCGCGAGCAGAGCCTCGCGCTTATGCAACGCGCCGGGCGCAACGCCTTCTTCGGCATGCACGGCGATTACATGGGCCTCGACGACGCGATCGGCGCCACGTGGCGAATGGCATACACCCAGTGGGCGTGGGTAGAGCCGACGACCAGGCCGGACCGTTCGCAGGACGGCATCGCGCCGTGGGCGAAGAAGCTGCTCGCCGAGGCGCCGGCGCCGGTGTACGAGATGCACGTTCTTCCGTTCACAGGACAGTCCGCGCCGAAGTGGGCAAGGAATCCCGACCCGAACGCCGTGCCGGCGTACGCGAGTTGGGACGATTATCTCGCAATGGTGCGCGATCAGGTGCGAGTCGAGATGCACCGCTACCCGCAAATGCAGCCGCGGATTTACGGCGCGGCATGGGAAGTCAACCTCAACATGCCGCCCGTTAACTTTAGTCCGCACTACACGCCGGCCGATGTGGTCGAGCTGTACAAGCGCCAGCGCGAAACCGTCAAAGCCCTCGACCCAGACGCGATGATCATGGGACCCTGTCCGTCGACGCTCGACACGGCGTGGTTCGAGGAGATCTTCAAGGCCGGCGTGCTTCAATATCTCGATGCCATCGAAACGCACGGCTATGCCCAGGGCGTCGCCACGCCAGAAGAAAACGACTACCCGGGCAAGCTCGCCGCGATCCGCGCGCTGATGGAAAAGTACAATCACGGCAAGGTGCTGCCGATCTTTGTGACTGAAGCGACGTTCCGCGGGGTGCGCGGCACGCAGATCATCTACCGCGAGCAAGCCGAACTCGTGACGCGACTGGCGATCATCCTCAAGGGCGAAGGCGTGCGGGTGTTCTTTCCCTTCTTCAGCATCGACTTCGACCGCGACAATTGGTACGGCTTTCAATTCAATCTCGAGGTGGACCAGCATCCGTTCACCACGAACCACGTTTCGCCCAAGCCGACAGTCAACGCGATGGCCGTGTGCATCGACGAACTCGAAGGCGCAAAACCGCTTCGCCGCTTGACCGATCTGGGAAAGGACGTGTGGGCGTACGATTTCGATCGAAACGGCACAATCGTAACTGCGGTCTGGACGCAGGCGGGTGCGAAGCAGGTAACGCTGGACGTCGGACGCCAAAATCCCGTGACCATCGTAGACATCATGGGTCACGCGCGATCGCTGGCCGCAGAGAACGGAAAGATAACGCTGACCGCGGACAAGGCTGTGCAATACGTGGAACACGGCCACTGGTTCCCACTCCCTGATCTCAACCGATGCAAGCCGGGGAAAGTTCAAGGCCGGGCCCGAGCCATTGAATGCAACTGCTACTTTGGCTTGATTGAACGGCGAATTGTATGCGCCGGCGCACGCCCGCAACGAGATGTTCGTAACTATTTATTGTTTGCAAAACGCGCACGATCGTTAGTACCTTACCCACGCCTTTACCGGGCTCTGTCACGTCCTCTTTTTTCACTTCTTTTGGAGGTCGTTCTATGAAACACGCTCTCCGCGGCAGCGGCAGCGCTTTTGTGTGTTTTCTAGTTTTACTGTTCGTCTCAGCATCCGTTGCTTTTGGATTGGCCGACCGACGCTTTGACGTCGCAACCATCGTCAACAGCGCCGACGGCGCCGATCCACACTTCACGTCGAACAATCTGGCTCACCTCAACTTCACGACGACCAACGGCCATATCCTCTGCATGTCAACGGACGCGAATCGCGCCACGTTGAACGCGGCCGGCAACTTCCTGGCTGTCTACTACAATGATTTCCAGGGCATGTACCAGACGTACACCGCCACGCAGGCGGCCGACGCGATCCAGAATTACTGCGTCACCAACGACAGCAGCACCGGCGGCGTGCCTCAGTGGTTGAACATCAATGAAATCTCCGCCAGCGCCTGGCCCAATGATCCCAACTATCGAGCCTTCGTGATTGCGGTGTGCAACCGGCTCAAAAACA
>JAICMB010000027.1 GCA_025929455.1 Bryobacteraceae bacterium
CAAAACGGAGCCACCCGCGCCCGTTCGCAGTTTCTTCGCGCGCTAGCGACATGCCTCACACGTTTCTTTGTTTCGTCTGGCACATGCACCAGCCGTTCTACAAAAATCTCATGACGGGCGAATACCGCCTGCCCTGGACGCGCATGCACGCGTTGAAGGATTACTACGGCATGGTGAAAGTGCTGGAGGACTTCCCCGACGTTCACCAGACGTTTAACCTGGTCCCGTCGATGCTGCTGCAAATCGGCGAGTACGCGCGCGGGGAGGCCGCCGATCCCTTTCTGCGCTGTGCCATGAAGCCGGCCGAAGATCTCACCGAAGCCGGCCGCCAGTTCGTTTTGCATTATTTCTTCCAGGCTTCGCAGCGGCTGATTGATCGCTTCCCGCGCTACGCAGAACTACACTCCGCATGGCAGGCCGCCGGCCGCAGTGCCGAACGCGCCGACCGCATTTTCAGCAGCCACGATATCCGCGACCTGCAGGTCCTTTCTCAGCTCGCCTGGTTCGACGAGGAATTTCTCGAAAAGGATTCCGAGGTACGCGCGCTCGTCGAAAAGGGCCGCGATTATACGCGTACCGATCAGGAACTCATCTGGCGCAAGGAACGCGAAATCCTGTCCAAGGTGATCCCTGTTTATCAGGAATTCGCCGCGCGCGGGCAGATCGAGATCTCTACCACGCCGTTCTACCACCCCATTCTGCCGCTGCTATGCGATTCCAATATCGCTGGCGTTTCACATCCCTACGTGCCGCTGCCCAGCCGCTTCGTTTATCCGCAAGACGCGCGCCTGCAGTTGGAACGCGGCCGCGAGTACATGAAGGACAAGCTCGGGATCGCCCCCGCCGGGTTGTGGCCGTCGGAGGGCAGCGTTTCGGACGAGGCGCTCTCGATCGCGGCCGAGCTGGGTTTTGAATGGGCCGCGACCGACAACGGCGTGCTGGCGCGCTCGCTGCAGCGCTCGGCCACGCCCGATGTCAGCTACCGCCCGTATCTCTGGGCCCAAGGCGGCCGCCAGATCCAAATGCTGTTTCGCGACCATCTGCTCAGCGACCTGATTGGCTTCGTTTATTCGAAAATGGACGCGGCCGAAGCCGCCGAGCACTTCCTGGCGCAAATTCGCGGCAACACGGCCCACCTCGGGCGCGACGTGCTGGTGCCGATCATACTCGACGGCGAGAACGCCTGGGAATATTACGACCGCAACGGCCGCCCGTTCCTCCGCGAGCTGTACTCGCGCATCGAAAGCGACCCGGGCATGACTGCGGTCACGGTCTCTGAAGGCCTGGAGCGTGTGCCCGCCAGTCCGTTGGATCACATTTTCCCGGGCTCCTGGATCAACGCCAATTTCGACGTCTGGATCGGTGCCGAGGAAGACAACCGGGCTTGGGAATACCTCCTGCGGGCGCGCCAAACTTACGAACACCTCAAGGACCGTGTTCCCGAAGATCAGCGCAAACTCGCGCTGGAAGAGCTGCTGATCGCCGAAGGCAGCGATTGGTGCTGGTGGTACGGGCCCGAGCATTCTTCCGAAAACCGGCCCGAATTCGACGCCCTCTACCGCGACCACCTCGCGAACGTGTACCGCGCGCTCGGCGAACGCCCGCCCGACGATCTCGCGCGTCCGATTCTGCATTCAGCCGCGACGGAAACGCACGAACCGCCGGTGAGTCCCGTACGCCCGCGCATCGACGGCGAAGTGACCTCCTATTACGAGTGGATGGGCGCGGGCCGCTATCGTGTGGACGCACGCTCCGGCTCTATGCACGGTCAGACAGTACTTGTGCGCGAGCTGTACTATGGCACCGATGGCGATAACCTTTATATACGCATCGATTTACTGCCCGGCGCCGATTTTAACGCCGCCGGACTGCAGACGGACGGCCCCGGAGGCCCGCGTTCGGTTGAATTATTAAATAATTCTGCCGTTCAGGTCGTCCGCGACAAGATTCTAGAAGCAGGCATCCCACTGTCTGACTTGGGCGTGCGCCGGGGTGACATGCTGCGCTTCCAGTTGACGCTATTTCTGGGAGGTCTTCCTGTTACGGTAGTCCCCCAGCAGGGCTGGATCGAGTTTTCGACCGCCGACCCCACCGAGTGAGCGGATAAATGGCTCCCGATTTTCGAAAAGCTGGTATAGTGAGGGAACACTTTCCAGAAAATCAGGGGTTTATATTGGATGTCACCCCATATGCAGCGCGACCCGCGTTACAGCGAGAGCGAGACTCTGGCTGCGTACGTAGATACCGTGGCCTCCAGCATGGAGACCGTACTGCCGATCCTGCTGGCCCGCCGCGGCCCGTCGGATGCGGCGGTTTTGTTGACGCAGGAGGCGATCGACAAGCTGCACGCCTTGCGGGCTTGCCTGAGCTGTAGCGTGCCGGCCAAGGCTGCGTCCTAAACCAGCGCTCGCGTACCCCGAACTCTTCCGAACTTTCCTAATACTCGTGCGTGTTTGCGCCGATAATCTCGCTAAGGAGATTGTTGGAGATCGCACCGAGCCGCGCGCGTGAGCGAGCGGTCTGGGCCCTATTTCATGCAACGCGCCGTGCAACCCGGAACGTCGTCCACCTCATCCCGGTGTATCGTTGCGATTGCGGCCCTGGTCCTGCTGCTCGCGCTGTCGGCGTGCCGCCGCCCCGGCGATCGTCAATCCGTTTTTGTGGGCGTAGTGACGTATTGCGATCCCGCGATGCACCTCCTTTACGTGCAATCCGAAGCGCAAGCTCTGCGGGTCGAAGATCCGGCCGGGGGCAGTTACGCGGTCGGCGAGCGCGTCGAAGTCAGCGGCCTCTGGCGCGGAGCGGCGATCGACGCGACGCACATCCGGCGGAACGGCCGTCAACCGGAGCCGGTGCCGCTCGCGATAGAGCCGGGCCGGACTACGCCGCGCCTCGTGAACGGTCGCTGGTCCGAATTTGCGGGTGTCGCCTGGAACGCCGAAAAAGATCCAGCCGGCCGTGTGTCGCTGCTGCTGGTCAATGGCGGCATGCGCGTCCGCGTCCGTGTGCGCGACGGGGCCGGACTGCCGCGAAGCCGGCTTATCGATGCCGTAGTGCGCGTGCGCGGCGTTGCGCAGTCGGACGACGATCCGGCCGCGGGCGTACAAATATGGGTTTCCGATGCCGCACACGCCGGAATCGAGAAACCGGCACGCTCCACCGCGCAACTGCCCCTGTCGACGATACGGTCGCTTATAGAGCGCGCACAAATGCCCGACGCGCGCGTGCGTCTGTTCGGAACTGTCGTGCGCGACCATGGCGCTCCGGTATTTTCGGACGGCAGCGGAACCATCGATCTGGACCGCCCGCAACTCGACAGCGGAGTAGCGAAAGGTTTCGATGTGGCGGGCTTCGTTACGCGCGAAGGGTCGCGTCTGGTGCTGCACAATGCCGTGAATTTGTGGCGCGCGGCGGCAACTTCGGCGAAACCCCGGCTGTTGACAACCGTAGCGGCGATTCGCGCCTTGCCGCCCGACGAAGCTGCCGCGGGACACCCGGTCACGCTTGACGGCGTAATTACGTACTGGGACCCCGCAGCATATCTGCAATTCGTTCAAGACGCGACGGGCGGTATCTACGTCGGCCTGGACACACGCATCGCGCCTCCGCACGTCAATGCGGGGGATTTCGTGCGCGTATCCGGCGTAACGAATCCGGGCGCGTTTGCGCCGATCGTCCACAACGCCGGCATTGCCCGCCTGACTCACGGGCGGCCGCCGAAGCTGCGTGTCATCGATGCGCCGCTCGAAGAGCTGTACAGCGGCGCTTTCGACGGTCAGATGGCGCGCCTCCGCGGAACGGTGCGCGCGATATCCGCGGACCGCGGCGCGGCAATTCTGAAGGTCGCTGCGGACGGACGCCGCCTCAATGTGCGGGTGCCGGCCGTGGCCGGTACGCTGTCAAAGCTGCTGGACGCGCAGATTGAACTGCGCGGTGTTTGCGGAACCCTATTCAACGACCGGCGGCAACTGGTCGGTTTGCAGATGCTCACCGGGAGCCCGCGCGACATCGCGGTGATCGTGCCGCCCGGACCTGACGCATTTTCGTTGCCGCTAAGGCGCGCCTCATCGCTGATGGAGTTCGACCCCACCCGCGGCAGCGGCCGCCGCCTGCACATGGCCGGTGTGGTGACGCTGAGCCTGCCGGACCGGTTCTATGTGAACGATTGGAGCGGGAACGTGGTTGTTGTACCGGCCGCGCCTGTAAAGCTGCAGGCCGGCGACACGGTCGAGATCACCGGCTACGTTTCGCCGGGACAGGTGACGCCTACGCTGATCGATGCGCAGGTGCGGCGGTCGGGTTCAGCACCGCAGCCCTTACCGCTGCGGCTTACCGCCGACGAAGCCATGGAAGGATCGCATGACGGCGAACTGGTGCGCATGGAAGCGGCCTACGTCGATACCGTTTCGCGCGGGCCGGATAACATTCTGATCCTGACCTCGGGCCGGCACATCTTCAACGCCGTGCTGCCGGCCACCGCCGCCGCGGCCGCGCGCGTACGCGAGATTCGCGCCGGCAGCATACTGCTGATCACGGGCATTTGCGAAGTGGAGATAGCCGATAGTCCCGACACTCACGTCGTGCCGAAAGGCTTCAAGTTGCTGCTGCGATCGCCGGCGGATATCGCTGTCCTCGAACAGGCGCCCTGGTGGACGCTCGATCGCGTCTGGCGCGCGCTGCAGATGGCCGGAGTATGCATGTTCCTCGCGTTGGTCTGGGGCATCGTCTTACGGCGGCGTGTGCGACAGCAGACAGAGGTCATTCGGAAAAAGCTCGACAACGAAGCTGCGCTGAAAGAAGCCGCCGAAGCGGCCAACCGCGCCAAAAGCGAATTTCTGGCGAACATGAGCCACGAGATCCGGACACCTATGAACGGCATCATGGGTTTTACACAATTGCTGGCGGGCACGCAGCTGACCGTTGAACAAGCCGATTACACCCGCACCATCGCCGGCTCCGCCTCGGCATTGCTACAAATCCTCAACGACATTCTCGATTTCTCGCGCGTCGAAGCGGGAGCTTTGCAGTTGGATGAGACGGCATTTTCTCTGCGCGAATGCGTGCAGTCCTGTACGCGGCTACTCGCCATGCAGGCCGATGCCAAGGGGCTGGCGCTTCATTCGGCAATTGCGGACGACGCGCCAGATCACCTCAGCGGCGATCCGTTTCGCCTCCGCCAGGTGCTCATCAACCTGCTCGGCAACGCTCTGAAATTTACGCTCGAAGGCTCGGTCGAGCTGCGCGTCCGCCCGTTGCAGATCGCGTCCGATGCCATCACCCTCGAATTTGCCGTGCGTGACACCGGTATCGGCATCCCGGCGGAAAAACAGGCCGCGATTTTCGCACCGTTCCAGCAGGCGGAGGGCTCGTTCGCACGGCGGTTCGGGGGCGCCGGCCTGGGATTGGCGATCTCCTCAAATCTGGTCGCGCTGTTCGGCGGACATATTTCGGTGGAGAGCGAACCCGGGAAGGGAAGCACGTTCTATTTCACCGCTCTGTTTCGTCCTGCCGGCGAGCAGGAACAACCCGCCCCGGCGAGTGTGCCGCGGCTCGCCGAAACACGGCCGCTAGATGTGCTCGTCGCCGAAGACAACAGCACCAACCAGAAGCTCCTGCAGCATGTGCTCGAAAAGGCCGGCCATCGCGTCGCGCTCGCCTGCAACGGCCGCGAAGCCGTGCGCGCGGCCACAGCGCGCGACTTCGATGTAATTCTGATGGACGTGCAGATGCCGGAGATGGACGGTTTCGAAGCCGCCGCCGCCATCCGCGCGCGGGAACGCGGCGACCGCCGTACGCCGCTCATTGCGCTTACCGCGCATGCCATGCATGGCTACCGCGAGCGATGCATTGAAGGCGGCATGGATGCCTATCTTGCGAAACCCGTGAGTGTGCCGGAGTTGCTGGCGCTGATCGATGCGATCGGCTGCGCGGAAACCGCTACTGTTTCACCTGCGCAATGTTCTGCGCCAAGTAATTGACCACCTTCGCTTCGTCGCGCGCCACTTCCGAATAGGCCGTACGCAGCAGTTGATCTTTGCGGTTGATCAGCGTTTCGCGAATGCTCTGCTGCACGCGCGGGTCGGACAGTTCGCGTTGTCCGGCGGGCTCGCGCGAGAGCACCTTCAGTATCCGGTACCCTTCGGTGGTGTGAATGATGGGCGTGATCTGCCCCGGCGACATCGCCATCACGGCCTTGCGCAGATCGGGGTTAGCCTTGTCCAGCGCCGATTCCGCGATGTAGCCCAGATCGCCGCCGTTAGGCGCGGAGTTGGCGTCCTCGGAGAAGTTTTGCGCCAGTGCCGTGAAGTCCTCGCCCTGCCGCAGTCGGGCCATAAGCATCTCGATCTTATGCTTCGCCTGATCGTCGTTTTGCGCCTTATCGTTCTTGAGATTCCGAACGCTCGGGTCGGGCGCCGGCGTCACCAGAATCTGCGCCATGTGAATCTGCGGCTCGGGAAAGTTGAAGTCGTTCTTGTTCGCGGCGTAGAAGTCCGCAACGTCCTTATCCGAAATCGAGATGTGCGAGGTGATCTCTTTATTGATCAGCTTCTGAATGCTCAGCTCGCGCCGGATTTGCGCTTTGAGATCGTCCGCGCTCATATGCCGCGCAGCAAGCTGCCGCTGAAATTCTTCTTGCGTGTACGGCGCTTTCAGCTCCGCGTACTTGGCGTCCACGTCGGAATCGGTCGCCATCAATCCGAGCTTCTCGGCGCGCTGCCGCATGATCTCGTTATCGACCATGGTGCGCAGCAGTTCCATTTTCTGGATCTGGGCCTGGTCTTCGCTGGTGGGTTCGTTCGCGCTTGAGAACTGCACCTGGTATTGCTTATCCAGGTCCGCGTAGCTGATGATGGCGCCGTTTACGGTCGCCGCGACATTGTCGGAGACCGCCCGCTTGCATCCCGAGATGGGAACGAAACAGCACACACCCATCAGGGCGGCAATCGAAAAGCGCAACATCAAAGTGAATTTCCATTATCGCATCGTATTGCACCACCTCCGCCGTGACGCAGCTTTTCAACCGGCTTCGTCCGCAACAGTCATTCGGAAGATAAGGGCGCGGCTGCTGAGTATTACAGAACTTCGTGCGGCAGGCGTCCACGCCAGCGACGTCGACGCTCCGAGGTGGGGCAGGCGGTCAGCCTGCGGCGGGTTGCCAAAACCCGCCTCGTCCGCCGCCGCATGATCTCCCGGGCGATTCGACTCTGCTGTAACCGTTCGCGAGACCCAGTTCCTTGTAGCCCACGCCCGCGTTGACGGTTCGCCACTCCAGACCCGCTCGCCCGCCGGCCCACGATCGCGCAGCGCGTTTTTCGACCCTGTCGCTACGTCCGCCACCGCAGGTCCCGCCGCGCAATGTTACGCTATCGGCGAGCGACGGCCGTGATACAGGGAACAACGTGGAACGACACGCGGTGCTTCTCCTTTATTGACACGTGGCTGCTGCGGACCATTGCGCGCTACGCGGGAGACGCGCCGGTACAAGTGTACTTGGGCGATGGCGAAACCCGCGATCCGCGCTCGCCCTGGCCCGTCATCCGCATTCTCGACCGCGCGACCGCCCTCCGCGTACTCCTCGATCCCGACGTCGGTTTCGGCGACGGTTACATGGCTGGCCGCATCCGCGCCGACGGCGATCTCGTCGCGGCGCTCGAAGGCGTTTACCGCGCTATCGGCGACGGACCCTCGCCGGGCTGGCTTTCCAGCGTTGTGTCCCGCTGGCTCCAGCGCGCGCAAAATAATACCCTTCGCGGCTCGCACGACAACATCGAGCGCCACTACGATCTGGGCACGGATTTCTATGAGCTCTGGCTGGACCGCGAGCTTGTCTACACCTGCGCCTACTTCCCCGATCCCGCCATGGCGCTCGAAGAGGCACAGGTTTCGAAGATGGACTACGTGTGCCGGAAGCTCGCGCTGCGTCCGGGTGAAACAGTAGTTGAGGCGGGCTGCGGATGGGGCGCCCTCGCGCTGCACATGGCGCGACACTATAACGTTTCCGTGAAAGCGTTCAACATCTCGCGCGAGCAGATCCGTTACGCGCGCCGGCGCGCCGCCGCGGAAGGTCTGTCCCATCGCGTTGAGTTCGTCGAAGACGACTACCGCAACATGCGCGGCCATTATGACGTCTTCGTTTCAGTCGGCATGCTCGAGCATGTCGGCGTGGATCACTATGCCGAGTTTGGCGATGTCATCCAGCGTGCGATCGGTAATTCCGGGCGAGGCCTGCTTCATTTCATCGGGCGCAACCGGCCGTATCACCTCAGCAACTGGATCCGCCGCCGCGTTTTCCCAGGCGCGCATCCGCCCAGCTTGCGCGAAGCGAGCCCGGTGCTCGAGCGCGGCGATTATATGGTGCTTGACGTCGAGAACCTGCGCCTGCACTATGCGCGCACACTGGAGCACTGGCTGGAGCGTTTCGAGCAGGCCTGTGCGAACGGCTCGGGGAAATTCAGCGACGAGTTTTTGCGCGCGTGGCGCCTTTACCTGGCCGGATCGCTGGTGGCCTTCCGCGTAGGTACCTTGCAGCTTTTCCAGATCGTGTTCGCCGGCCGCGATTGCGCCAACTTGCCCTGGACGCGCGATGGGCTGTATAACGCGGACGCAGGCGCGCAGATGACATGGAAGCATTCGACGTCCTCGTCGTAGGCGGCGGGCCCGCGGGTTCTTCATGCGCGTGGGCGTTGCGCAACTCCGGCCTGCGCGTTGCCATTGCAGATAAAGCCCGCTTTCCCCGCGATAAGGTCTGCGGCGGGTGGATTACGCCGCAGGTCCTGACGGCGCTCGCTATCGGCGCGGATGAATACGCAAGCACCGGCCGCATGCTGCAGCCCATCACCGCATTCCGCACCGCCATGCTGGGTGGCCGTCAAGTTGAGACCGCGTACAACAGCGTCGTTAGCTACGGCATCCGGCGCTGCGAGTTCGATCATTACTTGCTCCAACGTTCCGGCGCGTACGTGTTGCACGCGCCGACGATGGACGGCCTGCGGCGGTCCAGCGGCGAGTGGATGTTAAACGGCCAATTGCGCGCGCGCATGCTGGTAGGCGCGGGCGGTCATTTCTGTCCGGTGGCCCGGCTGCTTGGTGCGCGCTCCAACGGCGAGCCCGCGGTGCTCGCCCAAGAGTTGGAATTTGAAATGGATCCGTCCCAAGCCGCGCGTTGTACGATTCGCGGCGAAGTGCCGGAGCTATTCTTCTGCCGCGATATGAAAGGCTACGGCTGGTGCTTTCGCAAGGGCAATTTTCTGAACATCGGTCTCGGCCGTCTCGACCCGCGCGAGCTTTCCGCGCACGTCACGGATTTCTTGCGTCACCTGCGCGACAGCCGTATCCGGTTTGACATTGCGCCGCGACCGCGCGGGCACGCCTATCTTCTGTACGCCACTTCCGCTCGGCGCGTCACCGCCGACGGCGTGCTGCTCATCGGCGACGCCGCTGGTCTCGCCTATTCGCAAAGTGGCGAAGGCATTCGCCCCGCGATCGAATCGGGACTGCTCGCCGCCAAATGCATTGCGCAAGCGGCTGGCGACTACACCTGCGCCAATCTCGAGCGCTACCGCACCATGCTCACGCACCGCTTCGGTGAGCGCGGCATAACCGGTATCGCTCGCGTCGGCCGGCGCCTCCCCGCTCCGCTTCTTCGAGCCGTTGCCGCCGGCCTCGTGCGCAGCCGCTCTTTCACGCGCTCCGTCCTCCTCCGTGATTGGTTCCTGCACGCATCCGAACCAGCACTCCACCTGTAAAACGGCCACCTGTACAACAAGACCTCACATAATCGTGGAGCTGGTTTTCAACCGGCCTCCGCCTCCGAACAAATCAGGCGCATCGCCCTGTTCTGTTCCGACTCCGCTACCGCGTCTTACGAACACTTCAAAACGCTCTTTAGTTTATGAGCTTGTTGAAACACGTAAAACCGCTCCTTTCCAGCGCGCGGCTCGGTAACATTGCGCGGTTATTCCGAGCCGCAGCGCGGGAGCGCCACTTTCCGACCGTGGCTTGGGTCCAGTGCAAGCGCCTTGCTATCTCGCTATTGCTTTTGCCTTCGACCGACCAAAGCACCGCTTTCGCGCGCGCGACGAGGGCATGGGGGAGCGCGGTGGGATCGAGCCAAGCTGCACAACTGAACGCGCTCGTCATTGGTCAAAATCATGGGGAGATTTGGGGCGCTGGTCGCCATGTCCCAGCTTACGCTGAAACGATCTATTCCAGTCATTTCTGGGACAGCACGCAGATTGTGAAGTTGGAGGGACAGCGTAGAAGGCCTATTCCGAGGCCAACCTGTCCGAAATATGGATATCGCCGTAGACCCGTCGTAAAGGGTGAGGGCGGCCGATCCAGTTTTGTCGATGGTTCCAATTCGTCGGCGACATCGCCGCCACAAGAGACGTGGTCAATCGTACTCTCCATTGTGCGAAGTGTGCCGAACCGCTCACGTAATCAATTACGGGTCAACGTTGCAGGCTTTAAGCATTTGATGGCAAGTACGGCGGCGGTTGCTCCGGTCGCGAAATACTGTAGCGGTGTCGGGCGGATTTCAGATCAGAACGGGGCTCGTTTGGGTTGACTCTAATCCGACGCGTAGTTGATTTCCAGGCGGCGGATGCGGAGGGCGGCGTAGGCGAGCACAATGGCTGTCACGGCGAGCAGGCCGGCGACGGCGGTTATTGGGGAGACGGGGTCGGCATTGACGACCATGAAAGAGAATGGCGGCGGCACGTCGGGCGGGGCGGAGACGGGGCAGAGGGATTTCAGGTAGTAGATGATGCTGAACTTCTGTAACAGGGTCGGGAGAAACGCGTTGATCGATTCCCAGACCAGGATCGCCGCGGCGGGGACGACGGGGTTGCGCATTATGACACCCGCGGTCATAAACACGCTGCCGTAACCGATGCAGGCGAGCAGCGTGCTGCCGAGATACGCGAAAGCGTGCTGGAAGCCTTGGCCGTGGAACATGTATTCGCGCAGCATGACCGGGTCCTGGTGCGCGTACATCAACGTGAACTGCGCGAGCGCGCTGCCACCGAAGATGACGCACGCGGCGAGCAGGCCCGCGAGAAATTTGCCGGCCAGCAACACTTCGCGGCGGATGGGTGCCAGCAGGTAATAGTGCAGGCTGCGGTCGAGCATTTCGCCGCGGATCAGGTTCATGAAGATGCCCAGGCAGCCGAAGAAGACGGCGACGCGCAAGAAAAAGAACTGGAAGATGCCGGCGAAGATGAGCGTGTCTTCGCCGAAGTCGCAGGGTTGGCGCTGCAGGCCGGTCCAGACGGCGATGGCATGCGCGCCGATCAGCGCGACGGGCGCGAGCGCGAGCAGGTAGACCCAAAGCCCGCGCTTGGCAAAGAAAGTCTTCTTCCATTCGAGGCGAATGATCGCGCCAATTTGAGCGAGCCACAGCATTAGCTTCGGGCCTCCTCGCCGCCGATCAGGTATCCGTACAGCGAGTTCACGTCATCGTCGAGCGGCATGACGGACTCTATACCAGCGCCGTTCAGCGCGATGTGGTTCAGCGTGAGATAGAACTGCTTGGGGTCGCGGGTTTTTACGACCAGGCCGGCGCCGTCGGTATGCATGCGCGCTTCCGTCACGTTCTGATGCTCAAATAGTTGCGCCGCCAGATGGCCGGGATTGCCGCAGCGGATCAGGATCTGCATCGGCTCGTCCTGAATCTCGTCGCGGACGCCGCGGATCTGGCCTTCGGCGACGACGTAGCCGCTGGTGAGCAGGATGACACGGTCGGAGATAGCGTCGACTTCGTGCAGTATATGGCTGGACACGATGACGTGCATACCTTCGGCGGCGAACTGTTTGAAGAGCGCGATGGTTTCGGCGCGCACCAGTGGGTCGAGGCCGTTGAGCGGCTCATCGAGCACCAGCACGGACGGCGAATGACAGATGGCCTGCGCGAGGCGGATGCGCTGGCGCATGCCTTTGCTGTAGCCGGCGATTTTGCGGTGTGCGGCAGCAGTCATGCCTGCGCGCTCGATCGACGCGTCCGCGAGCCGGGCGGCTTCGGAGTGCGGGCAGCCATAGAGGCGCAGGAACGAGTACACGTACTGGTAGCCGGTGAGGCCTTTGGGAAACGAGTCGAACTGCGAGCAGTAACCGACTTCCCGGAAGAGGCGCTCGGACTCGGTGGGCTCGATGCCGAGTATGCGGATGCGGCCGCGCGTGGGGCGCACGAGTCCGGTCATGAGATTCATGAGCGTCGTTTTTCCGGAGCCGTTGGGGCCGACCAGGCTGGTGATGCCGGGCGGGATGGCGAGGCTGACGCGGTTGACGCCGAGGACGTCGCCGTAGAATTTGGAGACGTTGTCGAAGAGGACGAGTTCGTTGAGGTTCATGTGCACCGCTCCATGCAGAGGACAGGCAGCAAGACCGCCTGTCCCACTGAGCAGCGTAGCTGCGCCACAGGGGGAGTCACGACTTCACCACCTCGAGGGCGCGGATTTTCTTAAACAGGAGCCAGGCGCAGAAGGCGAGGACGGCGGACAGTTGCACGAGTGCGGCGAAGGTGGAGCGTTCGGGAGCGGGCGTGTGGAACAGCGCGAGTGAGAGCGTGTACAGGTTGTAGCTGACGTCGAGTTGCAGGGCCGAGGTGGAGCGCAGAATCGCGGCGAGGGCCGCGGCGATGCCACCGCTGAACATGAATACCCCGAGTACGAGCGCGCCCGCAACCGGTTTCCATTTGACCCAGGCCGAAAGTGCGAGCCCAACCATCGACAGCACCAGAATGTAGGCGAGCGATCCGCCGAACACCGCGCCTGCGAGATACAGATGATGCCAGGCCCAGGACGCGCCGGAGAGCGATGCTTCGACCGAGAACAGGATGAGGCCCGGGATCCAGGTGATGAGCGAAAGCACCCATGCGATCACGAGGAATTTGCCGAGCACGTACTCGGTGCGCGTGATGGGACGGCACAGATAGAGCGGCAGCGCGTTGTGCGCGAGGTCCGGCGAGACGAGCGCGGGTGCGATGAAGCAGGTGAGCAGCATCGCGAGGCCGGTCTGAATCTGCGTGTAGCCCCGCAGGAACTTCGAATAATCGTCGATGAGCGGCGTTGGGAGATGCACGAGGCCGAGCAGCGTCGTGTTGTGATTCAAGTAGGTGCCGAGCAGAATGATCAGCGGCGGAAAATAGCACAGGATGAAGAGACCGGTGACGATGCGCGAGCGGAAGATGTTGGCCCAGGCGTAGCGCGTCAGCACGAGGAAGCGCGAACGCTCGGAGGTGAGCGGTCCGGTCCAGGCGCGGTAGTTGCGTTTGTATACGGCCATCAGACGGTCTCCATGGCTTTGAGGAAAATGTCTTCAAGCGAATCGCGCCGGTAGTTGAGGCGGCGCAATTGCACCTCGCGCTCCGCGGCGATGCGATAGATATCGCGGACGGCGGTGTCGGCGGCGAGCACCATCTTAATGCGGCCAGTGGAGGACAGCGCGCACTCGCAGCCAAGCTCGCGCAGCGCGCCGGCGAACGCGGGCGTGTCGCCCACGGCTTCGATCTCGACGAAGCGGAGGTTAGCGCGCCGTTCTTCTTCGAGGTTGCAGCGGTGCACCAGG
>JAICMB010000396.1 GCA_025929455.1 Bryobacteraceae bacterium
GGGAGCGGCCGAAAGGGCGAGGGGCTGTAAGTGGTGGCAATCAGGTCACATTGCGGTGCGGGGCGGCTGTCATGGCCCATGCCGGCGCTGCGCTTCGGCATGGAAGGGGATGAAAACGGAGGTGCGGCAGTTCGATATATCCAGCATCGCGGCGCGAGCCGCAACCGGCAAAAAGCGACCGGTCGCGCCACCCTGGGTGAATCGGTAAGTGGTGCAATTGCTCAGCATAGCGGGAGAAGTTTTCTAGGGAATGGCAGTGGGCGGAAGGACAGGCAGCAGAGACTGGCTGTCCTACTTGCTAGGCTAGCGGTTATAGTACTGCTTTAGTACTGTTTCAGGTAAAGAACTAGTGGACTCTGAGCTGGATTCGTGGTACATAGGAGCTTAGGTGCGCGGGAAGCCGTTATCAGGTCCCGTTACCGGTCCCGCAAACGATCCTCCTACTGCTCCATCGGCGACGCGCCGGGTCTCGCAAAGTCTCGCTCCCATCAGGCCGTACCCTGCAGGGCGTGATTTATTTTTTGAGGGTCGCAGCAACGGCAAGCTCGTATTCTATTGCTATCTAAGGTAGTTACCGTACCTATCGAAAAGCCGGAGCCGTGGGCCCCGGCAGCGCATGCGGGCCGGATTCCCCCGCCGGCTTAGCCCTGTAGCGGGCCAGTATGCAGGCGAAAACGCCATCGAATATCAAGCATCGGAGATTTTCCAAACACATGGACGAAGATCGTAAGTACCGCCACCGGGGCTACATGGATTCCGGCAACGGATCCAATGGCCACCGGCGCGAAGACCGTCCAAAACCGTCAGGGCCCCGTCCTCCGCTCGATGTGACCGGGCCGCGCCTGCCTCGCATGGTGCAGCATGTCACAGCGGCACGCTGCTACAACTGCGCGACGCCGCTGCCCGAAGGCATCGACTGGAAGGGAAACTGCCCCAAGTGCAATGCGGCGCTGCATTGCTGCAAGCAGTGCGCGCACTTTGAACCGTCCACCCGCTTCCAATGCCTGAAAGCGGTTCAGGTGCGCATCGCGGGCAAGGACCAGGCGAATGAATGCGAGCTGTTCAACCCTCGCGTTACCGTTGCGCGTGACTCCGCTCCGGGTAACGGCGGCCCGATCCTGCCGGCGTCCGTGCCGGTTCCGCGCTCGCCCAATGACGCCCGTGCGGCATTCGACAGTCTTTTCAAGAAGTAGGCGGCCGGCGGGATGCAGTTAGCAGAACTCAGCGGGGCGCGCCGCTTCGCAGTGATCGACGCACCCGAGATCGCGACGCCCGGTCCCGGCGAAGTCCAGGTCGAGGTCCGTGCTATCGGGATCTGCGGTTCCGACGTGCACTACTTCTCGGAAGGCTTCATCGGCGACACGCCTTGTGTCTATCCGATGGTGCTGGGGCATGAACCAGCGGGCGTGGTACGCAAAACCGGTCCCGGCGTATCCGGCTGGGCGGCCGGCGACCGTGCCGTGCTCGAACCCGCCCTGTATTGTTATCACTGCGAGTTCTGCATGAGCGGGCGCCACAACGTCTGCGCGAACGTCCGGTTTCTCAGCACGCCGGGGGAGCCGGGATTTTTCCGCGAATACGTGAATTTGCCCGCGCACAACCTGATGCCGCTGCCCGCGAATCTGAGCGAGGCCGAAGGCGCGCTGGTTGAGCCGTTCGCGGTGGTACTACATTCGCTCGAATTCGCGGCCGTGCGCCCAGGCGATACGGCGGCCGTATTCGGCGCCGGGCCCATTGGGTTTCTGACGATGGCGGCGTTGAAACTGGCGGGCGCGGGCCGCGTGATCGCTGTCGAGCCGGTGGCGCACCGTCGCGAAATGGCGCGCGCGGCGGGGGCGGATGACGCAATCGACCCGCAGCAAGGCGATGCCGCGGTCGAGATTCTAAATGCCACCGGTAAACGCGGCGTGGACGTGGCGATTGACTGCGCCGCCAAACCCGGAACGATCAATCAGTGCATCGCGGCAGTGCGCAACGCCGGACGCGTCGTGGTGACCGGGATCCCGTCCACCGTCGAAGTAGCTCTCAATTTCAGCGCGCTCCGCCGCAAGGAGATCGCCGTCTATAACGTCCGCCGCTCCAATCACGAATCCGAAGCGGCCCTACGCATACTCGCCGCGCATGCGTCCCGCTTCGCTCCTGTGCTAACGCACCGGAAGCCGCTGGCCGGCATACAATCCGCTTTCGAGCAGCTCGAAAGCTACAGCGATGGCGCGGGAAAAATCGTGCTCTACCCCTGACGGGGCGCCGTCCGGAACTCGTACTGCTGGATTTCCATCGCGGCCATCCTGTCCTGCGAGCGGACGATCCTGCCGCGCGCGACGAGCCGCAGCGCCACCGTGCTGTTCAGCTGCGCCGGCCAGTTGACCGCGACTTCTACGCGCCGCCCAGTGATCAGCTCCTCGCTGGCGCTGAACAGAATCCCTCCGCTGCTCATGTTGATGGTGCGCCCTTCGCCTGCTCCGTCGCCATTCCGTTGCGCGAGTACGCGGTACTTCATCTCGCGCTCAATCGGAAAGCGATCAGTGGCACGGCGCTCCTGATTCAGAAGCGGTCCTTGCTCCATGGCCCTTCTATTCTCCTCCGTCTTTGGCGTTTACGCCAGAGGTAAATTGCTCGGTGGCGAAACCAGAATGCCAGCGCGGACGCGGCGGCTCAATAGCAGCGCCGGTTCATTCGCGTTGGTACTCACATCGGATATAGCGTAGTACCTGGCGATATGGGGCCATAGGCTTGAATCAGGGTCGAAGGCGGCGGCCGCAGGTTGACGACCTGCCACGCAAAGCAGCCGAGCCGCAACCAAACCGTACGCGACGGCTTATAGCCCGAGCGTTTTCTGTAGCGGACGAAGCGGGTCTGGAGTGGCCAACCGTCGAAGCCGGGCATGGGCTACAAGGAACTGAGTGTCGCCAGTGAACCCGGGGTATCGTGCGGCAGTGGACGAGGCGGGTTTGGAAACCCGCCGCAGGCTGAAAGCCTGCCCCACGGCGGAATCTGTGCACGCGCCGAAGAAATTAGGATAATTACTACGCCGCTGCGGCAGCGTGGAAAACCCGCTCGCCTGCTACAAACGTCTCCAGCACGCTGATCTCGTGCGCCTCGTCATCATACCGGAACCGCACGAGGTCCGCGCGCTCGCCGGCGGCCAGCCCGCGTTGCCGCCCCGCGATGCGCCCCGCGCGAGCCGGATTGCGCGTTGCCATGGTCACCGCTTCGCGCAGCGCCGTCCCCGAGAGCCGTATCACGTTGCCGATCGCACGGTCCATTAGCAGCGCGGACCCGGCCAGCCGCGTACCGCCGGCCAGCCGGACACTGCCATCGGCGTGTAGCTCCACATCCACCTCGCCCAACTTATAGGGCCCCGGGCTGCAGCCCGCCGGCATTACCGCGTCCGTCACCAGCACCGACCGGTCCAGTCCCTTGGCCCGCAATGCCACTGTCAAGAACGCCGCGCCCAGATGTATGCCATCCACGATAAAGCTCGCCGTCAGCCGGTCCTCCGCCATCTGTTGCCAGATGTAGTTGGGGTGCCGCTGCAAAACCGAGTGCGCGCCGTTGCCGAGGTGCGTCGACATGGTCGCACCGGCGTTCACCGCGTCCGTAATCTGCTCCGGCGTAGCCTTGGTGTGACCGATGCTCACCACCACGCCTTCCGCAACTACGCGCTCGATGAAGGCCAGCGCTTCCGGCCACTCCGGCGAAACAGTAACCAGCCGGATGGCACCGTCGGCCGCCTCCTGAAAGCGGTGGAACTCGTCGATGTCCGGCCGCCGCACCCAGCGTTGCGGATGCGCTCCGCGGGGCCCGTCTTCGGGCGAAATGTACGGCCCCTCGACATGAAACGCCTCCATCGCGGGGCCCTCGGGCAGCTCCTCACGCGCACGCGCCAGGTTCGCGAGGGCACCCGTCATGTCCTCCGGCGAACCTGTAATCACGGTCGGGAAGAACCGAGTCACACCGGTCGCATGCATACAGCGGATGGAATAGGCGATCTCGTCCGGCGCGGTTGCGGGCGAGTTATAGTCCACTCCCGCGAACCCGTTCACCTGTAAATCGATGAACCCGGGCGCCAGATAGATCCGCTCCTCCGGCGGCGTCAGCAGGGTA
>JAICMB010000031.1 GCA_025929455.1 Bryobacteraceae bacterium
CACCTCTGGTACACAGCATCACGGGCGTAACCGTTCGGGAGACGGTGCCGGACTGGGTGATGCAGCGGGTCAATGAGATTGTGCTTGCGGATTTGACTCCCGAGGCGCTGCGGCACCGCATGCAACGCGGTGATATCTATCCGGTCGAGCGCGCGGAAAGAGCTCTCGCGCATTATTTCCGGCCGGGCAACCTGATTGCACTTCGCGAACTGGCGCTACGGCAGGTAACACAGGTCATCGACCGCAGCTTGGAGTCGTACCTGGAATGCGGCGACATGGCCGAGCCGCGGGTAGGTGAGCGGATCGCGGTCTGTATCAGCTCGAATCCCGCGGCACAATACCTGATCGCACGGGGTTGGCGGATGGCGCAGGCGGTCAAGGCCGATTTCGTTGTGCTCCACGTCGATACGGGCCGGGACAACGAGCCGCGGGATCAACGCTCGCTACGGCACAATATCGAATTCGCTGCCAATCTCGGGGCCAAGGTCGTAAAGCTCAAAGGGACCTCCGTGGTGGCGAGCGTTGCGGACTATGTCCGCGAAAAGCACGTTACCCAAGTGGTTTTTGGTCACTCGGCGACGACCGGCTGGCGCCGCTATTTCTATCTGTATGCCGTAAACAAGTTTCTGCGAGATGCACCGTTCGTAGACGTGCATATCGTAACCCAAGCCAAATGACCGGGTCTCATCACATTCTGGCCGTCGACGACGAGCCGCAAATCACGCGGGTTCTTCGGACGGCGTTAACTGCACACGGATACGAAGTGCGTGTCGCGCACGACGGAGAAAGCGCTCTGGAACTCATGAAGGACTGGCGCGCCGACCTCGTGGTAACGGATCTTGCGATGCCGAATGTAGACGGCGTGGAGTTGTGCCGGCGAATCCGTCATTCGTCCGAGGTTCCAATTATCGTTTTATCGGTTCGGGACCAGGAGAGAACGAAAATCGAGGCACTCGATGCCGGAGCCGACGACTATGTCACAAAACCGTTCTCCGTCGACGAATTGCTGGCGCGTATCCGCGCACACCTGCGGCGTTCAAATGAACGGCCAGCTCCTCAGATCGTAATTGCAGACGGCAACTTTCGAATCGATCTAGACGCGCGAAGCGTGATGGTGTCAGGCCGTAAGGTTCGCCTGACGCCGAAAGAATTCGACCTATTGGTCTACCTTGCGCAGCATGCCCGGAAAGTTATCACTACCCGAAGGCTGCTCGCCGCCGTCTGGGGGTCGAATAGTATCGAGCAGCCCGAGTACGTACGGGTGTTCATGAACCACCTCCGCAAGAAACTCGAACCCGATCCCGAGAACCCGCGCTATCTCCTGAATGAGCCCTGGGTGGGCTACCGCTTCGACCCGGGCGAGTAGGTCGTTTACGGACTTTTAACGGTATTTCTATTCGCGTTTTACCCATTGTGGCGTTCAATCGGATGTATGGAAACGTTCGCGCCTAGGTCGGAGGCGGAGTGATGCAGGACCTGCTTTTCGCGGCCATTACGGCGGCCTTCTTCGTTGTCGCTATCGGATACGTGCACCTCTGTGAACGTCTGAGGTAAGCATGTCGTCTGAGTCGATCGTCATCCTTGCAATCAGCGTCGCGCTGGCGGCGTACCTGCTATACGCGCTGTTGCGTGCGGAGAAGCTGTAGATGAACGCCAATGGTGTATTCCAAATCGCCGTTTATGTCGTTCTGGTTCTTGCCGTAACAAAGCCGCTGGGCTTATTTATGGCCCGTGTTTTCAGCCGCGAAAGGACATTTTTGGATCCTGTCCTGCGCCCGGTTGAGCGCACGATTTATCGGCTCACCGGGGTCGACGAACAATGCGAAATGCATTGGACCGAATACGCCATATCGATGCTGCTGTTCAGCGCCGTTTCCATGCTCGTACTTTACGCTATCCTTCGCCTCCAAGAATACTTGCCGTGGAACCCTGAAAAATTCGGCGCTGTTGCGCCTGCGCACCTGGCGTTTAACACGGCAGCGTCGTTCACGACCAACACTAACTGGCAGGCGTATTCGGGTGAAACAACGATGAGTTATTTCACGCAGATGGCAGGTCTGGCCTATCACAACTTCGTATCGGCCGCGGCTGGAATAGCACTGGCCATCGCGTTTATCCGCGGGATCGCCCGGCGCGAGGTCGATACGATCGGTAATTTCTGGGTCGACATGGTGCGCGCTTTGCTTTGGGTGCTGCTGCCGTTTTGCGTAGCCGGCGCCTTGCTGCTGGTATCGCAGGGCGTGGTTCAAAACCTCAGACCGTACGACAATGTCGAGCTGCTCGAATCCCATCACGCGCAAACGATTGCCCAGGGGCCCGTGGCATCGCAGGAAATCATCAAGGAATGGGGCACCAACGGAGGCGGCTTCTTCAACGCGAACAGCGCACATCCGTTTGAAAATCCGACGCCGTTATCGAACCTCATCGAGATGTTCGCTATCTTCGCCGTTTCTTCGGCACTGACGTATACACTCGGCCGCATGACCGGCTCACAGAGACACGGATGGGCAGTGTGGTCGGCCATGGCTGCGCTATTTTTCGCGGGCGTAACGACGGCGTATTGGGCGGAAGCGCGAGGCAATCCGCTCCTGGCCCACGTGGACCAGAAGGCAAGCGCCCTCCAGGCCGGCGGCAACATGGAAGGCAAGGAAGTTCGTTTCGGCATTGCCGATAGCGCACTGTTCGCCACGGCCACGTCGGACGCGAGCTGCGGCGCCATTAATGGCTGGCACGATTCCTTCACTCCGATCGGAGGCATGGTCCCTCTCGTGAACATCCTGTTGAGCGAGGTTGTCTTCGGCGGCGTTGGCGCTGGCATGTACGGGATGCTGATCTACATCGTTCTTGCCGTATTCCTGGCCGGGTTGATGGTGGGCCGCACGCCAGAGTATCTCGGCAAGAAAATCGAAGCGTACGACGTGAAGATGGCGATGCTGGTGACGCTGATATTCCCATTTGTCATCCTCGTGTTTACCGCAATTTCTGTGGTGAGGCCGTTCGGAACCGCGGGCATCCTCAATCCGGGTCCGCACGGGATTAGCGAAATTCTATATGCCTTTACTTCCGCGGGCGGGAACAATGGATCCGCTTTTGGAGGACTGACGGTCAACACGTCTTGGTACGACATAGCGCTCGGAGTGACAATGCTGGCCGGCCGGTTCCTGATGATCGTTCCGATGCTGGCGATCGCCGGCAATCTTGCAGGCAAAAAACACGTGCCTGCGTCAGCCGGAACCTTTCCGGTTACGACGCCGCTGTTCGCGGTTCTGTTAATAGGGGTCATTCTGATCGTGGGCGCCCTGACGTTTTTCCCGGCACTCAGTCTAGGACCCATTCTGGAGCAGCTGCTAATGCAAACAGGAAAGGCGTTTTGAGCAACATGGCGGCTACGACTTCACGCAGATCCGTTTGGGACGGCAAAATGATGCGTCGCGCGCTGGTCGACGCAACCGTGAAATTGAATCCGCGCACGATGATGCGCAACCCGGTAATGTTCGTTGTCGAGATCGGCAGCGTGATCACAACCGTGTTGCTGATTCGCGATCCGGGCAAAGCATTCAGCTTTAATCTGCAGATCACGTTGTGGCTGTGGTTCACGGTGCTGTTCGCCAACTTTGCGGAAGCGATGGCGGAGGGGCGCGGAAAAGCGCAGGCAGACGCCTTACGCAGGACTCGCCTGGAAACGGTCGCCAACGTTTTACACGAAGACGGGTCGGTGACGCAGGCGCCAAGTTCGCGATTGCGCACGGGCGAGATCGTCGTTATCTCGGCGGGAGAGTTCATTCCCGGCGACGGGGAAATTATCGATGGGGTCGCGTCCGTGGACGAGTCGGCAATTACTGGTGAATCCGCACCCGTGATACGCGAATCGGGCGGCGATCGCTCCGCGGTCACCGGCGGCACGCGCGTGCTTTCCGATCAGATCAAGGTAAGGATTACATCGAACCCCGGCGAGACATTTCTCGACCGCATGATTGCGCTGGTCGAGGGCGCTGAGCGTCATAAGACACCGAACGAAATCGCGCTCAATATCCTGCTGGCCGGGCTGACGATCATCTTCCTACTGGCTGTAGTCACTCTTGAACCGTTCGCGGTCTATTCCGGTTCGCCGCAGACCGTATTCGTCCTGGTCTCACTTCTGGTCTGTCTCATTCCGACGACGATTGGAGGATTGCTCTCCGCCATTGGGATTGCGGGAATGGACCGGCTCGTACAGCACAATGTGCTGGCGATGTCCGGACGCGCGGTCGAAGCTGCTGGCGACGTGAACACGCTGCTTCTCGACAAGACCGGGACCATCACTCTGGGCAACCGGCAAGCGGCGTGCTTCGTACCCGCGCCGGGCGTTGCACATGCGGAACTCGCCGACGCCGCGCAGCTTGCATCTCTATCGGATGAAACGCCGGAGGGGCGCTCGATTGTCGTGTTCGCAAAGGAAAACTTCGGGCTGCGCGGCCGCGAAATCGCTTCTCTTGAAGCCGCATTTGTGCCGTTCTCGGCACTGACACGTATGTCGGGCGTGAACGTTAACGGATTCGAAATTCGCAAAGGTGCGGCCGAGGCGATCGAGCAATACTTACGAGGGCACGGCGGCGCTTTACCCGAGCGCGTGCGGGGCGACGTGGACCGCATCGCCCGATCCGGAGGAACTCCGCTGGTGGTGGCAGAACGTACGCGAGGCGCGCTAGGCGTCATTGAGCTGAGAGATATCGTAAAGGGCGGAACGCGGGAGAGATTTGCTCAACTGCGAGTGATGGGAATCCGCACGGTCATGATTACGGGCGATAACCCCCTGACCGCTGCGGCGATCGCGCACGAGGCCGGCGTGGACGATTTTCTCGCGCAGGCGACGCCGAAGGACAAAATGGACTTGATTCGCCGCGAGCAGAGCGCGGGCAAACTGGTGGCGATGACGGGCGACGGGACCAATGACGCGCCGGCGTTGGCGCAGGCCGATGTAGGCGTAGCGATGAATACGGGCACGCAGGCGGCCAAGGAAGCCGGCAACATGATCGATCTCGATTCCAATCCGACGAAACTTATCGAGGTCGTAGAGATCGGGAAACAAATGTTAATGACACGCGGCGCCCTCACCACGTTTTCCATCGCGAATGACGTCGCAAAATACTTCGCGATCATTCCCGCCATGTTCGCCGCCACCTTTCCCGTGTTGAACGCGCTGAATATTATGCATCTGAGGACGCCTCAGTCGGCGGTGCTGTCGGCCGTCATCTTCAATGCAATGATCATCGTGGTCCTAATTCCGCTAGCGCTTCGCGGAATCAAGTACCGCCCCATGAGTGCCGCTGCGCTGCTGCGGCGCAATCTGTTGCTTTACGGTGTGGGCGGCATCGTGGTGCCGTTTGCAGGCATCAAAGCGATCGATCTGTTCATCACTGCGGTACGCCTGGTGTGAAGGCTTGTTATGAAGAAGCAGTTCGTTACCTCCATTCTGATGACCGCCGTCACCATGGCGCTCCTTGGCGTTGTTTATCCCCTCGCGATGACGATGATTTCGCAGGTTCTGTTCCCTTACAAATCGAACGGACAATTGATCGTCCGGCACGGAAAGGTGATCGGGTCGCGAATCATTGGCCAGCCATTTACCGGGCCGGGGTACTTCAACTCACGGCCATCGGCGGCGGGCGCGGGCTACGATGCGGCGAATTCCGGCGGCACAAATTTGGGCCCGACAAATCGGAAGTTGATTGATCGAGTGGAACAAGACAGTGCCGCCCTTCAACGCGAGAATCCGAATGCGCCGGTACCAATTGACCTTGTGACCACGTCCGCTTCCGGTCTCGATCCGGACGTGACCCCTGCCGCGGCGTATTTTCAGGTGCCCCGAGTGGCTCGCGCGCGCCGGCTAAAGCCGGAAATCGTGGCGGCTCTTGTCCGCTCTCACGTTAGAGATAGGCAGTTCGGATTTCTCGGCGAGCGGCGCGTCAACGTGTTGGAGCTGAACCTGGACCTCGATCGGATATCTTCGCGGTGAAGTGTTTTGCATCATAGGCGTGGCATCGTTTGGATCTGTGTGCTCCGCACCCTACCGGCATTGGCGCAGGAAACCGTGTTCAATGTCCCAAGCGGTGATATTCTCGATCCCGGCAAGGCATATGTCGAGCTCGACACAGCTTACGTTTCGTCAAACGGGAGCTGCAGTTTCACGCCTCGCATCGTTGTGGGTGCCGCGCACGGGATCGAGCTTGGCCTCAATGTCAGTGGTCTCGTCACTGGAGCAGCTCCGCAAACCACCCTGACGCCGGCAATGAAGTGGAAGGTTTACGACGGCGGCGGAAACGGATGGTTCTTTCTGACGGGTGACAATCTTTTCATACCGATTCAGAACCGGACTTACCGGGCGGGCAATTATGCGTACGCCGAGTTTGCGAAGACCTGGCGAACGAAAACGCGGGCGACGTTCGGCGTATATGCGTTCACTCCGCATGTACTCGCCCCTGGTAGCCGGGCTGGCGGGCAGTTCGCCATCGAGCAACCAATTGGCGATCGCTTTACGCTCGCTGCAGACTGGTACACCGGCGACCATGCTCTCGCGTATGTCAGCCCGGGTGTTATTTTTAAGGCGACCTCGAAACTCACGGTTTACGGCACCTACGAGATCGGGAATGGCGGAGCGTTGGCACGAAACCGGCAGCTCGTGGTGGAGGCAGGCTGGAATTTCCATTAGGCTTGTCCTATTGTGAAATTCAGGATCGTCCCGGGGCATATCGGGCGTCCAGCCGAACCGAAACTCACGGCGCGATCCGCTATTTGGAACCCGCACCGCACGAGCTAAGGACAATCGAAAACGCGACGCGGCCTCATCCACAATCGAGTGCTCGTTCACCGTGGCCGGTAACATCGCCGGCCCTCTAATTAGCTTCCTGTTGCTCAAGCAAACGGAGCAACCACGCGAGTTGCGCCGGCGTTTGCGGCACAATAGGTTCGATGATTCCAAGTGTGCGCAAGGCGGTGTTCCCGGCCGCCGGTCTGGGAACACGTTTTCTGCCCGCAACGAAAGCGCAGCCCAAGGAGATGCTGCCGCTGGTCGACAAGCCGCTCATCCAGTACGGCGTCGAAGAGGCCATCCACTCCGGTATCCAGAACATCATCATCGTCACCGGCCGCGGCAAGACCGCGATTGAGGATCACTTCGACGTCAGCTTCGAGCTTGAGCAGGTGCTCGAAGCCAAAGGCAAGCGCGAGCTGCTCAGCATCGTGCGCAACGTCTCCGACATGATCAACGTCGCGTACGTTCGTCAAAAGGAAGCGCTCGGCCTCGGCCATGCCGTGCTGCGCGCCAAAGAGTTGGTCGGCCACGAGCCGTTCGCCGTAGTTCTGTCCGACGATGTCATCGACTCCGAAATCCCGGCGGTTCGGCAGTTACTGGACGTCTACGAATTTTATGGCGCGCCCGTCGTCGCGTTGATGGAAGTGCCGGACGATGCCATCTCGTCCTACGGAGCCGTGGACGCGGAGCCCGTTGCGCACAACGGCGGACGCGACCGTCTGTTCCGCATTCGCAATATGGTCGAGAAACCCAAGCCGTCGGAAGCGCCGTCGAATCTCGCGATCATCGGCCGCTATGTGCTGACACCCGAGATTTTCGATTCGCTCGAAGCCACCACGCCCGGTAGCGGCGGCGAAATCCAGCTCACCGACGGCCTGAAGCATCTATTGCGGAACCGCCCCATCTACGGCTACCGCTTCGAAGGTACGCGCTACGACGCAGGCGACAAGCTCGGTTTCCTGAAGGCGACTGTCGAGTTCGCGCTGCAGCGCTATGACCTCGGCCAGCAGTTTCGCGATTATCTGAAAGGAATCAAGCTCTAGTGGACCGCCGCGCGTTCCTCACCGCAGTCGCGGCCGCCGCTGCATCAGAAGCGGCGCCCACGCAAACCACGCCTGCCGCACCGCGCCTCGGCATCGACCTCTTCAGCATCCGCGACTCCGGCTGGACGCCGATTCAATACCTCGATTACGCCGCGCGCTGGAAAGCCAAGGTCGTGCACTTCTCCGAGGTGCGCTTCATCGGCAGCCTCGACCCCGCCAACTTACGCGCCGTTCGCGCGCGCGCCGAACAGCTCGGCATCGAAGTCGAGATCGGCATGAAATCGATCTGTCCCGCTTCGAGCATGTTCGACGTGAAAGCCGGAACCGCACAGGAACAGCTCGCGCGTATGATCGACGCCGCCCGCATCGTCGGTTCGTCCATCGTGCGCGCGGTGCTCGGCAGCATGGACGACCGCCGTCCGCCCGGTCTCGCGGCACGCATCGAAGACACCGTGCAGGTGCTGCGCGGCATCCGCTCCCGCGCGCAGGACGCCAACATTCGCATCGCCATCGAGAATCACGCCGGCGACATGCAGGCCGCGGAACTGCGCACGCTTATCGAGGAAGCCGGCAACCACGTCGGCGTGTGTCTCGATTCCGGTAATCCGCTCTGGACGCTCGAGAGCCCGCACGTGACGCTCGAAACGCTCCACCCGTACGTGCTCACCAGTCACATCCGCGACACCGCGGTGTGGCGCGTGCCCGAAGGCGTCGCTGTGACATGGACGCGCATGGGCGACGGCAACGTCGATATCGACAGCTACGTCCACAAATACGCGCAGCTCTGCCCGGGCCGCGCCATCTCGCTCGAGATCATCGTCATGGGCCCGCGTATCTTCGCGACCGAGAATCCGGTGTTCTGGGACAACTACCGCGACGTGCCGGCGTGGAATTACCAGCGCTTCCTCGATCTCGCCGCCAAAGGCAAACCGTTCGTCCCGCCGCGCGTGCCGAAAGAGCTCGCCGCCGAGCGCCAGCGCGAAGACCTCGAAGCCAGCCTGCGCTACATGCACAAGCTTTTGAAAATCGATGCCGCAGCTTGAGAATAAAGTCGCGCTCGTCACAGGAGGCAGCCGTGGCATCGGTCGCGCCATCGCCGAGACGTTTGCGCGCGAAGGCGCTCACGTCGTCATCTGCGGGCGCAAACAGGAAAGCCTCGAACTGGTCCGCGAAGAGCTCGGCGCGCTAGCCGGCGAAATCGTTCCGGTGCAGGCACACATCGGCCGCGAAGACGAACTGCAACGGCTGGTACGCAGCACCCACGATCGCTTCGGCCGCATCGATATTCTCGTGAGCAACGCGGCGACCAACATCGCTCAGGGCCCCGCGCTCGAGATGACGGATGCGCAGTTCGACAAGATGGTCGACATCAATCTCAAGAGCGCGTTCCGACTGATCAAACTCACCGCGCCCGGAATGCTCGCGCGCGGCGGCGGATCGATCATCAACATCGCCTCCATCTCCGGCCTGCGCCCTCAATATCACGGCATGCTCTACAGCATGACGAAAGCGGCGCTGATGATGATGACGCAATCGTTCGCGCTGGAACTCGGTCCCGGCGGCGTGCGCGTCAACGCCATCGCGCCCGGGCTGATCCGCACCCATCTCAGTGAATACTATTGGGCCGACGAATCCCGCTTTCAACGCATCATGGAACACCAGGCCATCAAACATCTCGGCCAACCGCCCGACATCGCCGGCGCGGCACTGCTGCTCGCAAGCGACACTTCATCCTATTTAACGGGCCAGACCATCGTCGTCGACGGCGGCCGCCTGCTCTCGGCGCTATGAACCGCGCACTTATAAGGACACCTACCGTAACCGCGAGATGTTACTCCGCCGCGAGCTCGCATGACGCCGCGATGCTCTCTAACGCCACTACCAGATCGAGAGCTAACCGAGCCGCGACCGTTAGGGAGCGGCCGCGGTTACCGCTCGCTTACGCGCGCGGCTCGGTTACGTTCGCCCTGCTCCTGATCGTCGCGTACGCCGCCGCTATTCCACGCACGCCGGAGCAGCTCGAAGCGCTCTCCTGGCAAGCACGCGACGCGCTCAAAGCCAAACAACTCGACGCCGCCGCAAAATACGCCGGCGAAACCCGCCGTCTCGCCGAGGCCGAACTCAAAACGCGCAAACTCGATGCCGAGCCGCATCTGCCGATCGCGCTCGGAGCCGCCATCGAAGTGCAGTCGCAAGTCCTCGCCGCCCGCGGGCACCGCGATGAAGCCGTCGCGAATCTCCGCCGTGCGCTCGCCCTCTACGGCAACACTTCGATCGCCACGCGCATTCAAAAGAACATCAACCTGCTCACGCTCGAAGGCCATCGCGCACCCGCGCTGGTAGTCACCGAACACCTCGGTCCTCAGCCACCGTCGCTCGCCGCGCTCAAAGGCCGCCCCGCGCTGCTGTTCTTTTGGGCCCACTGGTGCGGCGACTGCAAAGCCGAAGCCCCGCTGATCGCCGAACTGCGGCGCGAGTACGCGCCCAAAGGTCTCGTCGTCATCGCGCCGACGCAGCGCTACGGCTACACGGCAGCCGACGACAACGCCACGCCCGCCCAAGAGCTGGCCTTCATCGAAAACGTACGCCACCGCTATTACGGCGGTCTGCTCGATGTGCCCGTGCCGGTAAGCGCCGCCAACCTGCGCGCCTACGGCGTGAGCACGACACCCACGCTGGTCTTCATTGCGCGCAGCGGCGTCGTAACGCTGTACCATCCCGGCGCGATGACGCTTCCCGAACTGCGCGCCGCCGCGGATGCCGCACTCCGTCGCTAACCTACACCGCCACCGCGCCTCGCGCTCCTTCCGCGATCGCGTGCGCCGGGCGCTTTCGCCTCCCGCGCCGTTCATCCTGAACCCCCGCGAGCCGCGCGATTTTCCGCTCGGCCGCTGGAATCTCTACATCGGCGGAGCCGGCAACAGCGTGCCCGGCTACGTCAACATCGATCTTTTCGCGCTACCAGGAACCGACGTAGTTGCCGACGCCGAACGCCTGCCATTCCGCGACGCCGTGTTCACGCGCGTAGAATGCGACGCGGTACTCGAACACGTCCGTCATCCCGACACCGTCGTGTCTGAAATCGAGCGCGTGCTCGCACCCGGCGCGTACGTGCACCTCGTCACGCCATTCTGCCATCCGTTTCACGAGTACCCGGCCGACTATCGCCGCTTCACGCCCGACGGCCTCAAGAGCATGCGCGGACAGCTCGAAGTCGTAGCGGAAGGCTGGCGCACCGGTCCCGCCGCCACCATGCTCGTCATCACGCTCGAATTCAGCAAGCTGCTGTTGCCCTGGCGAGCATGGCGCATTGCCGCGCACGGCACGCTCGGCTGGTTGCTGTTCCCGCTGCGCTATCTCGACCTGCTGCTATTGCGCTCGCCTATGGCGCAGCGCCTTGGAAACCACTGCTACGTGTGGCTGCGCAAGCCTACATAGCCCCGACGTTGTCGAGGCTGCGCCACAGATACCAGCTTGCGACGGAGGCGTACGGCCGCCATGGCCGGGCGATCTTTTCCATGCGCGCGGGCTTCGGCAAATCGCGCAAGCGATACGCTTTCTTCATCGCGGAGCGGATGCCGAGATCGCCCACCGGCAGCACATCCGGCCGCCGCAGCGCGAAGATCAGGAACATGTGCGCGGTCCACACGCCGACACCTTTCACCTGCGTCAGCTCCGCGATCACCTCGTCGTTCGCCTGCGCCGGCAGCTTCGTAAAATCGATCAGCCCGGCAGCCGTGCGCTCCGCGAGGTCGCGGATATAGGCGGTCTTTTGTGGCGACACACCCAGCGCGCGCATCTCATCCGGGCTCAACGCCAGCACCGACTCCGGCGTCAGCACACCGCCCGGCACTGCGGCGAGCAGCCGGTTCAAAATCACCAGCGCGACCTTACCATTAAGCTGTTGATATATGATGGACCGCACCAGCGTGCCGAACTCCGGGTCGCGATACTCGATCGCATACGGCCCCACGCGCTCGACGATGGCCGCCATCACGGGGTCAGATTCAATTAAGTGCTGTAGTGCCTTACGCATGGAACTCGATTTCTACCGGGCGCATCTATCAATGTAAAACTCTTATGCGAGCTGCCGCCGTCTTGCTATCCGCGGTGCTGGCCATGCCGGCGCCCGCCCTGCCCCAGGAAGAGCCGACCATTAAAGTCGACGTCAACCTGGTAAACGTCCTCTGCTCGGTCCGCGACCGGAGCGGTGGACTGATCGGCAATCTCACGAAGGACGACTTCGCGCTGACGGAAGACGGCAAGGCGCAGGACATCCGCTATTTCACGCGCGAGACCAACCTGCCGCTCACGCTCGGTCTGCTCATCGATGTCAGCGCGAGCCAGGGCAATCTGATCGGCATCGAGCAGGAGGCCGCGTCGGCGTTTTTCAGCTCCGTGCTGCGTCCGAAAGACCTTGCGTTTCTCATCAGCTTCGGCCAAGACGCGGAGTTGCTGCAGGATTACACCAGTTCGCCGAAACTGCTACGCGAAGGCCTGCGCGGTTTGAAAGTCAATTCCGGCGTCAGCGGCATCATGCCCGGTCCGGTGCCGACCGCTTCCGATCCCAAAGGCACCATTCTCTACGACGCGGTCACGCTCGCCGCCTCCGATCAATTGAAAGGACAAGTCGGCCGCAAAGCGCTCATCCTGATTACGGACGGCGAGGACCAGGGCAGTCACTACAAAATCTCGCAGGCGATCGAGGCGGCGCAGAAAGCCGACGCCATCATTTACAGCTTCTATTATGTCGATCGCGGGTTCTATTCGCAGGCGGGTTTCTGGGGCGGCGTCAGCGACGGCGCGCTCAAGCGCATGTCGGAAGACACCGGCGGACGCGTGTTCCACATCGACCGCAAGCACCCCCTCAGCGAAGCGTTCCGCGAACTCCAGGAAGAGCTGCGCTCGCAGTACTCGATCGGATATGCGCCGACCAACTCGAAAAAGGACGGCACCTTCCGCCGCATCGATATCCGCACCAATAACCACGATTATAAAGTGCAGGCCCGCAAAGGCTACTACGCGCTCGCGAGCAAAGAGTAAGTGTTGTAATTAGGTCTATAGGCGATACGAAGCGAACCACCAAACAGCCGGATCGCGCCCGTCCGTGGATGCGGTATGCCGGTATGATCGCGATTGGTGATCCACAATCGAGCCGCTCGATAGTCGAGCTTGTCTACGCGACGTCGAGATACCGGCAGGCACGTTCGAAA